>CAZOOH010000356.1:0-1505 GCA_964581375.1 uncultured Muribaculaceae bacterium | reverse complement strand
CTTCCAAAAGGTGCCATGCTCAGGGAGAGACTTGAAAATTTCCTTAAGGCAGTGCAGAAGAGACACGGGTATCTGCCTGTAATTACTCCGCATATTGGACAAAAAGAGCTTTATGTTACTTCGGGGCACTATGCAAAATACGGTAAAGACTCTTTCCAGCCGATTCATACTCCGCAAGAGGGCGAAGAGTTTCTGTTGAAACCTATGAACTGTCCTCACCATTGCGAAATTTATAAGGTTAAACCGCGCTCGTACAAAGATCTGCCGTTGCGTCTTGCCGAGTTCGGAACAGTATATCGCTACGAACAAAGCGGTGAACTTCATGGGCTTACAAGGGTTAGAGGGTTTACACAGGACGACGCCCATATTTTCTGTCGTCCCGATCAACTTAAGGAGGAATTTATTAAAGTTATCGATATTGTACTATATATTTTCAAAACGCTTGATTTTAAGGATTATACTGCGCAGATATCTTTAAGAGATCCTGATAACAGAGAGAAATATATAGGAACCGACGAGAATTGGGACAAGGCGGAAAAGGCAATTATTGAAGCATCTGCCGAAAAAGGGCTCAATACAATTGTTGAGTTGGGCGAAGCGGCATTCTACGGACCTAAGTTGGACTTTATGGTTAAGGATGCAATCGGTCGAAAATGGCAACTGGGAACGATTCAGGTCGATTATAATTTACCTGAGAGGTTTGAATTGGAGTACATTGGTGCAGATGATAAAAAACACAGACCTGTCATGATTCACAGGGCTCCTTTCGGATCGATGGAGCGCTTTGTTGCTGTGCTTATTGAACATACGGGCGGAAAGTTTCCGTTGTGGCTTGTTCCTGAACAGGTTGTAATATTGCCGGTAAGTGAGAAATATAACGATTATGCAAAAAAAGTTTGTGATTTACTGAATAATTCCGATATTCGCACCTCAATTGACGAACGTAATGAGACTATCGGCAAGAAAATCAGAGAGAACGAGCTAAAACGTACTCCATTTTTGCTTGTTGTGGGAGAGAAAGAGGCTGAGTCAAATTCGGTGGCTGTGAGGAAGCAGGGAGAGGGCGATAAGGGAGTCATGTCGGTTGATGAGTTTAAGAATTTGATTAACAAAGAGATATTAGAACAAATTGGTCAATAAAAAAAGGAGGATAATTTATCGCAACACCATTTAAACCACGTCCGGGCGGTTTTCAGACAAGACCGAAAAAGACGCTTGTAGTAGCTAACAGGCAAGGAAACACCGGGGGAGCATTCAAAAGAAGTGACGACGGCACAAGGATTAACAGGGAAATAACTGCGCCTCAGGTGCGTGTTGTTGGAGAAAATGTTGAGAATCCGGGTGTTTTTCCTCTTTTTGATGCAATAAAAATGGCAGAAGCCCTAGAGTTGGATTTGGTGGAAATTTCGCCGAATGCCGATCCGCCGGTTTGTAAAATTATTGATTATCAAAAGTTTTTGTATCAGCAAAAGAAAAAGGCAAAGGAGATGAAAGCCAATGCCTCC
>CAZOOH010000355.1:0-1506 GCA_964581375.1 uncultured Muribaculaceae bacterium | reverse complement strand
AAAATCTTTTTTCTTGGAAATAGTACCGCATGGAAAGGAAATGATTTCATGAGATTTAAATGGGGTCTCTATGACCGTAAAAACGAGACCTATAATTTTCGCGAAAATGTATATATGAACACTCTTGACCAAGAGATATGGGCCGATAGTGTATCGTATAGAAAAAAAATGTCTAATGCCGAACTATTCGGAGGTGTACAAATAGTTGACACTGCTCAATCTGCAATTTTCTTCGGCGACTATGCCAGATACATTGGAGTTCCCCAAAATGCCATATTAACTCAGAAACCATCAGTTGCACTTTACTCATTTGATAAGGGTGTTGCAGATACTCTGTTTGTTTCGGGTGATACCATTAAATATGAAACCAAACTCTATAAAGAGATTGACTCAACAGAGAGAGCAATTTCGGCTGCAAGAGTTAAACTTGCAAAACAGGATGGTTTTGAATCACTTTTAAAAACGCTTGAAAAACCTGCATCTGCACCAAAAACCAACAAGACCGGCGCAGCAAATACTCCTCTATCTTTGGGAAAAAACTCTGCAAGGAAAGGTAGCGCTGTCCCACCTTCGACAAACAAACCACCTCAGGATAAGAATTCTAAACCTCCGGTAACAGATACATCTGCCAAAGCTATTGTTCCTCCTGCCGATACAGCGGCACATAAAAAAGATTCAATAATTGTGAAAAGCCCATTTGTCGATACAACTTCCATAAAATATATCAAGGCATTTCATAAGGTAAAAATTTACAGAAGTAATTTGCAGGGCAAGTGTGACTCCCTTATTTTCACCTCACTGGATTCAATTGCCCGTTTATATAAAGAGCCGGTGCTTTGGCACGAAAAGAATCAATTCAGCGGCGACAGTATTCAACTTATGCTTGAAAATAAGCAGTTAAACAAGGTTGAACTTTTATCATCGGCATTTACAATTGCAAAAGAGGACTCAACCCATTTTAACCAAATAAAAGCTGCAAATATTGCAGGATATTTTGTTAAAAATGAACTGACCCGATTCGATGCATTAGGAGGTGTCTCCGTTATCTTCTTTTTTGCCGAAGACAGTGTTCTTACAACCATGAATCAAAAGGAGTGCAGAGCACTTAAATCAATTATAAAAGATAACTCTGTTCAACGGGTTAAATATATTCAGGAGATTAAAAGTAACGCGTATCCATTAATTACTCTTGAAAAAAACAAGCAAAAGCTCAGAGGATTCAGTTGGGACGAAACATTACGTCCAAAAAATCGTTTTGATGTTTGCGACAGAACTATTTATGAATCAGAAAGGGAATCTTCATTGAAGATCCCCCTTCCCTATTTTACTTTCACTAATCGTTTTTTCAAATTCAAGACCCGATATTCACCAGATATTAAGCGGTAATCCGTGCATCTTCTTACGAGCTTGCTCTCTTACCTCTGCAACTACCTTTTCGTCTTCAATATTTGAAAGTACTTTATCTATTAAGTCAACAATAAAAGGCATATCCTTTTCAATAAGCCC
>CAZOOH010000354.1:0-1513 GCA_964581375.1 uncultured Muribaculaceae bacterium | reverse complement strand
GGTGTAAAGGCAGTAATGTCAAAGCCGAGCAGTACTAATAACCCGATAGGCTTCTCAATACGGACAGATAGATAATCGCGAGATTGTTTACTGCGAAACTTAAACTGAAGTTATCTCTCTCTTTACATAAAATACGCCACAAGCGACAAAATAGGCAATCTGAATAGTGACTGGTTATTAGTAAATAGTAATTAGTGATTGGAGAGGAGAGATTAGAAATATCAGATTGCAAGTTTTAAGACGTAAGACAAGGTTGAACGAAACGATTCGATAGAGTTTACTAAGGTAAATGACTGAAGGAGAGTGAGAGAAAAACGAAGTATTACGGCTTATAAACGCAGCAATATTAAGGTGGTTATAGCGACGGGGATCCACCTCTTCCCATTCCGAACAGAGAAGTTAAGCCCGTTAGCGCCGATGGTACTGCTATACCAAGTGGGAGAGTAGGTAGCCGCCATTTTTTTGAGAGTCCGATGAGAAATCATCGGACTCTTTTTGTTTATGCTCCCTTCTACTTGATCAAACTTCTATACTCGATCACCAACCCTATTGTATTTAATTATTACTTGCAATTCAAAAATATATGTAAAGCTGCATTGACATAATTATTTATATATATATTTGTGTAATTCCGGAAAACTAACAAAATATATAATTCAATGTTACGACCCTTATTAACAATCTCCGCAATTTTGTTGACGGTCGGTTCTTTATTTGCTCAGGCAGATGATAACCAACAAAAAGTTACGACCAAAAAGCTGTTGTTTGACAGTCGTTTAGTTGACCAAAATGCTGATTACGACAAATTTGTCGCAAACGCCGGAGAACTTTCCAACCTTTACAGAGGTGCAGCGCCTATTGAGTACCGGTTTAAATATACCGGAACTTATTTCGCCTATTCTGACAATTATGAAAAAGGGAATGTCCTTTATAATGGCAGAATTTATAAAAACGTTCTATTAAATCTTAATGCCCATAACGACGATTTGCAAATTAAAATCGTAAAATCGGGACTGTTTGTAACACTTAATAAAGCTTTTGTCCAGAGTTTTACTATAGGAAATCATAAGTACATCAATGTAGGCAGAGTTTTAACCAATGAAAAATTTTCAGGTGGAGTATTTGATTCTGTTATAGAGGGTGTTGAAGAGAGTTTTTTGGACAATTTACTAGCTCCCGGTTACTATGAAATTATACATGACGGGTATCTGAAACTTCTTAAAAAGACTAAGAAAACATATAGCGAAAGAATTAATCAGAGTGCAAGTGCCGATAAAAGTCAGGTTGAAAGAACATTTACCGGAACGAGTACATACTATTTGATTAAAGATAAGAGCCTCGGCAAAAAAACACTTCAAAATGAAAAGGAGTTGGTTGTAATTAAAAGGAAATCTGCATTAATCTCACAATTAAAGTCGAGAAAGAGCGAGGTAAGACAGTTTGTGAGAAAATCCAATATCGATTATATGAATAAGGATTTGCTTTTTGGCTCTATATTAGAGTTTTATGAATC
>CAZOOH010000353.1:0-1530 GCA_964581375.1 uncultured Muribaculaceae bacterium | reverse complement strand
TTGAAAGAGGAAAAAATAACTAAAAACATTTTTAGTATAACTCAACTAGAAGCTAGAAATAAACTTCGTAATGAGATTAAAGAGGAGATAAAAAACTATGAATAAATATAAACAAAATTTAAATTTCTACTATCAAGCCTGTAACAAGGTAGCTGAAATGTTTGCCGACCAGTATTTCACCGACAAAGAAACATCTCTGAAAGATTTAGACTATTGGTGGATAACTGATATTATTGGCGGTACGCTTTATATTAATGATTATTTTTTTTCTATGGATAATATGATTGAAGCCCTAAAAGTAGGAGTAAACAAAAAAATTCTTTTTGAATTTTATAATTGGGTGTGTGAGGAGAATGGAATAGAAAATAAAAGTTTACATTATTATCTCAATTTACAAAAAATTAAAACTAAATAATAATGACAAAACTTAAACAACTTTACTGTAAACGTTGTGGCTATGGATCAAAAGATCATCTTTGGATTCCAAGGATAGATAATCCTAAGGTCTGTCCAAAATGCAAAAGTCCTTATTGGAATGTTGATAAAAAAAATAAATGTTAAAATGAAATCAACAGGGTAAAGAAAAGGCTAGTAAACATTGCAACCTCAAGCCTATTCTTTGAAGATACTTTTATACTCTGCCCGGTTATACTTCGTGCCAACTGTGCCAATCAGTATAACTTATGTGTATAGTTGTACCTTCCCTGTTAATTTGGGAGAAAATGGTATCTATGACGATAGAGACGGTTCGAGTCCGTTACCTCCCACCAATGACAGAAATAATAATAACCGGTTTAAGAGCCGCATCAAAAAAAAATAACCGAAGAAACTTTGGAAGAATATCATTACCCAGTAAAGCTTATGAGAAATTTCATCAAAACGTAGCTGAATTTATGCTTCCATTTAGCCACCTCCACTTCACTACACCTCTCAGGATTGATGTTTTTTATGAGATCAAGGGTAAGTATCGTCAAGACTTGGATAATACATTGTCGTCAATTTTTGACTGTCTGACTGATTACCAAATTATAGAAGATGATGACCTAATTGAAGAAATTACTGCTCATAAAAAATCGGGATGTAAAGATTGGAAAATAACTATCAAAATTGAAGAAATAAATGAGTTATAACTAGGGGACTCTAGTACGATAGAATCTGTCCGGGACTAAATCTAATTCATTAATAAAGGCCATGTTAGCCATATATATTCTGGTGGTGACATCTCTGGCAAAAAAAGGATCGTTATCCATCATCTCATGCAGTTCCCGATGAATATCAACCGGCAGCGGGGTTAGATTGTGTCTATTATTAACCGGAAAATCCGGTGCTACCAAACCTCGTTTAACATCAAATTTCTCAATATCATGGTGAATATTATATCTTTTATCACTTGTCTTTAAGCCGCATTGTTTAAAAACCTCTCTCTTATAGCGGATTAAAGAGCTTTCTTTCATTTTAGACAAGAATAAATGACCATCAAAGCCAGAATCAAAGACAAAAACTGAATTAGAGTGTAATTATTTTTGGCAG
>CAZOOH010000352.1:0-1532 GCA_964581375.1 uncultured Muribaculaceae bacterium | reverse complement strand
TTATTTGCGATATAAATAATATAAATTTTATGTTGATAAGGGATTCTATAAGAAAGAACACCGTTCATTATCCGCTGGTGTTTAATATTTTGAGAGATGGAAAGCCATTAGCACTATACTTGCCGTCTTTTAGCCAGAAAACGATTACTCTTCGTCCCAGAGATTTTCGATTAAATCGTCCATTTCGCGACGGTCCTTTTTGGTAGGGCGGCCGGTTCCACGTTCACGAACAAGATGCAGCGTTTCTCTTGGAACATTGAGTTTATCCAGTTCGCTTTGAGGTGTTATATTAATTGCATACTCCGCCACAAGCTTTGCCGGTTGGCGGTTTTCCACAGGAGCAACGACCCGGAACTGAAAAACCACATTTACCTTTCTGACACTTATTGTATCTCCCTGCTTAACTTCTCTTGAAGATTTAGCCTCCATGTCATTGACTTTCACTTTGCCGCTTTTACAGGCATCTGCAGCATCGGAACGGGTCTTAAAGACACGAATTGCCCAGAGATATTTGTCAAGCCTGCTCATAAAGTAAAGAGTAAGTTATTTTGTGTTACTAACATTCATAGCGCGGTCTACGCCTACGGTGCCAAAAGAGCGTATTGCTTCTGCAGCTTTGTCGTAAATAGCCGGAAGTTCTTTGCTCTCTCTTTCGCTCCATTTGCCAAGTACAAAGTCAATTTGCCCGCCATGTCCAAAATTGTCGCCAATCCCAATTCTCAAACGCGAATAATTATTGTGACCAAGAGTTTCGGCAATATCCTTTAGCCCGTTGTGCCCTCCGTCACTCCCCTGCTTTCTCATCCTGAGAGTACCAAGCGGAAGCGCAAGATCATCGACAATAACAAGTAAATTTTCTATGGGAATTTTTTGGTCCTTTAGCCAGTAATTGACAGCCTTGCCGCTAAGATTCATATAAGTAGACGGTTTGAGCAGAATGAATTTCTTCCCTTTATACTTATATTCCGCTACAGAGCCCAGGCGACTGCTCTCAAAAGAAATGTTGGACTCCCCGGCGAGGGAATCCAACACGTTAAATCCAATATTGTGTCGAGTATTTGCGTATTCAGCGCCGATATTTCCAAGACCGACTATTAAAAAACTCATACTCTATATTTTAAAACTACTTACCGGGAGTAGCCGCAGCTGCTGCTGCACCTATTGCTGCACGGGTCATCTTAACAGAACAGATAATTGTGTTCTTAGATGTAAGTACCTGAATGTTGTCATATTTAATATCACCTGCAACGATTGTTTTACCAAGCATCAGGTTAGAAATGTCAACGATAATTGAATCCGGAAGGTCTTTAAGGTTTGCAGAAATTTTGAGTTTTCTGGTAGTTTGCTGAAGCTTGCCACCCTGACGAACACCTTCTGAAACACCGGTAATTTCGATTGGAACTGCGATAGCTACTGGCTTATCTGCTGTAACTGCAAGGAAATCTACGTGCAATGGCTCATCTGTTACTGGATGGTATTGAACATCGTGAAATGTTGCAAGATATTTTTTACCATCGATATTGAGTTCAATG
>CAZOOH010000351.1:1286-1553 GCA_964581375.1 uncultured Muribaculaceae bacterium | reverse complement strand
CTGGGCTGCCGTGTTGAAAACCATGATCAGGGCAAGCAAGTATGCCAGGAAGCTGTGCTGATTTCTATACATGGTAGGAACCTCTCTGAACGGTAGACAAAATACGGTGGCACAATACCTCCGCTTACTTGGATTATAGTCCTTTCCAGATAAAAAAAATCACCCGAAACGGGTGATTTAAGAAATTATTTTGAATTCCTCCAGTACATCGCGTATTTTCCGCATAAATTTCTCATGCTGTGTCAGTCATCTTTTCCTCTAATCTTT
>CAZOOH010000351.1:0-1276 GCA_964581375.1 uncultured Muribaculaceae bacterium | reverse complement strand
AAGCGATTGGAACAACATAAATCCCGTCAGGCCGAATGTATGCAAACTCTCCTCCGGTAACAATCATTTTGAATAAAGGTTTCATCTTTTTTTTCTCTAACAAAAGTTTTTCCAACTGTATGAGGTGCTCTGCAGCTTCATCTTCCTGCTTGCCTCCCAGTTTAATCTCCATTAGAGCAAAATCACCATTCGGGAGCCTAACAACTGCATCACACTCTAATCCATGTTCATCACGATAATGAAGAACTTCCGCGTCCATACTGTCGGCATAAATTTTTAAATCCCGAATGCACAAAGATTCGAAGAGCAAACCGAAATATTCAAAATCATTTAACAATCCCGCCGGGGTCAGACCAAGCGCTGCTGCTGCAATAGAAGGATCAATAAGCCCTTTTTTATTTGCGGTTCTGATCGCTGTTTTTGATCGTATGTTGGGTCCCCACGCCCGTGTTTCATCAATAATAAACATTCTCTGCAGTCTATTTATATAGGAGTACAGTGTTGGTTCAGATATTCCAATGTCGTTATTCTTTATATCTTCCAAAATTGTTATATTCTTTGTTAAAGTTTGAATATGCCTTGAATATGATTTTAAAAATGCAATGACTCTTTCGGGGTCTGTCCTGGTGCTTCCGATTTCCGAAATGTCATTATTATATATGGAATTCACATATTGCTTCGTTATCAACAATGCAGCTCTTTCGTTTACATGTATGCTTTGCGGCCAGCCACCTCGACAAATTAAAAAAGCCATCTCTTGTATGGTTATTTCGGATTTGCATGGATTAAACGCTTCCTTATTAAACAGGGCAGATAAAGAGATTTTTCCCGAAGAATCAAGAGATTCGTATAAACTCATAGGTCTCATCATTAATCGGGCAATTCGCCCTGTTCCAGAGTGCATGGTTGCGCCCGGCAATGGTGATGACGAACCGGTAAGAATATATTGCCCTAGCTCTCCAGAATTGTCGACATCGACACGAACGGCATCCCAAAGAACAGGCGCAATTTGCCATTCATCAATAAGCCTTGGCTTCTTCCCTTCAAGTAAAAGGGCGGGCGCTGTTTTTGAGACCAGTATATTGTTTTGAATGTCAGCTGTATCTTGCATATGTAGATGGCTACTCGTATGCTGGCTGGCAGATGTTGTTTTACCACACCATTTTGGCCCCTGAATCAATATCGCACCAAATGTATTTAAATACTCTTGTATTTTTTTATCTATAAGCCTGGGATAATACTTCTTCACAGCTCACTCCTTTTTTATTCAGTATAG
>CAZOOH010000350.1:0-1591 GCA_964581375.1 uncultured Muribaculaceae bacterium | reverse complement strand
GATTGCTGCGAGAGCAAATAAGATTTACACGAACAATACAACATTGACCGGATCTATAGGTGTATTCAGTATGGCGGTCAATTTTGGTAAAACTATGAATTCGCTGCTTAAAGTAAACGCTGAGAGTGTAAATACCAATAAACACAGCGACATGCTTTCGGGTTATCGTTCTCTCGACAACGAAGAGGTTAAATTTTTGGAGAGTTCGGTAGAAGATATTTATGTAAGTTTTATAGAATTGGTTGCTCAGGGGCGTTCAATGACTCCGTCAAATGTGGACTCTGTTGCACAGGGCAGAATATGGTCCGGGCTGGACGCCGTTAAAATTGGTCTTGCCGACGAAACCGGAGGTATTGTTGAAGCTATTCAAGGAGCAGCAACCGAAGCCGGTCTTAAGAGCTACAGAATTACCGAGTACCCTGTGAAAAAATCGCAAATCGATAAATTGATCGAGCAATTGACAATGGTCCAAGCAGCAACGGGGGTTGTTTCATTACCAGAATTACTGTTTAACTCTGCTTATTCGGCACTTAAAAACGAAAAGGGTGTAAAAGCAATGGCCAGATTGCCATTCAATGTTGAGATTAACAAATAGATATCTCCAGAATTTTTTTGGTATCAACCGTTACCTTAAAACGGTTATCGATTCTCAAACCGGGCAGACACATAATCTGCCCGTTTGTTGTTAATACGGTAGCATCTCTTTTGGAAATAATATCAATTTTTTGATCAATAAAAAAGTCGCTCAGTTTTTTAAACTTATCCATCCCGAGCGGCATAAAACGGTCGCCTTCGCTCCAGCGACGAATCACTACCGGAAATATTACCTTGTCAAAATCGAGAGATTGAATCATAGGATTAGTAGGTGGTGTAAAAGGTCTTTTTACTTCAAGAACTCTGACTGTAATTTCCATATTTCCGAAAAAAACACTAGTTCCGGATTCTATCTCATCAATTGTAATAGTCTCATTTTCTATCTTCTCAGCCTCAATTTCACTCTTATTATACAACAATAAAAATTCTCTGTCTTTAACTAATATATAGTTCAATGACTCAAATTTTTTGCCGGACACACCTCTCAATGAGTCAAATATATCGGAACATTGCGATGAATTGAAACCGTAATCGCTTAAAATATTGAAGAGCCAAAAAGAGGATTGTTTTAATTTTAGAAGTTTTTCGACATCAATTTTTTTCAGATTTTTACAATCGTGTTCCGAAATACTTTCAATTATCGATATTTTCATTTGATTTATCACTTCGGCAGTATCGCTAAAGTGGCGGATATCACTCTCCAAAGTCTTTAAAAAAGAGGGATTTATTTTGCTGAATTCAGGGAAAACACAATTCCTGATTCTGTTTCTCGAGTAGTAACTCTTTTCATTTGAACTGTCGTTGCGGAAAGGTATCTGCTCCAATTTTACAAATTCAGTTATCTCCTCTCTGGAAAATCCCAACAACGGACGAATAATATAGCCGCATCTCTCTTTTATCCCTGTAAGTCCCTCAATACCTGTTCCTCTTAACAAATTAATAAAGAGAGTTTCGGCAGAGTCGTTTAAATTATGGGCAACTGCCAAGAAATCAAAAG
>CAZOOH010000349.1:0-1593 GCA_964581375.1 uncultured Muribaculaceae bacterium | reverse complement strand
AAATCCTATCCCTGACGGGATTATTAGATGGCAGCAATTATTGCCACAGATTACGGTAATGGAGTTTGTTGAAGCATTGGAATCAAAGTTTGGATGTGCATTTTTTTTAGACACAAACAATAGAACTATTAATTTAAAACTTGCAAAAAAAATAATAAGTAAAACTAACATGGTAAACATTAATGGAAAACTTAACACCATTAAAAGCGAACCATTACAAATAAAACTTAAACCAAAACAACCAAGTGGGGATTACTCTAAAATTGTTGAATATGAAGATGAATACTTAGAAAATCACCCTAATGGATACGATTTTGAAGAAACTCATCCAATTTATGATGGTTATATTATTGCAGAAACAAATATACCACCAGTTATAACTAATAGAATATCCATTTCTAAAGGAATGGAAAGTTATTTTTTCAGATATGTAGATTATGTTGAAGACGAAACAGATCCTTTCAGATATAAAGTAAGATATAAATTCTTAGGAACAAGAAACAGAACATACGAACCAAATAGCCAAACAAAAGACAAAACTTTTGAAAGTGAAATTTTGGTATTTTCAATGATACCTGCTTACATAGATAGGTTGTACGGAAAAGATTTTTATTTATTGCCTTATATTTCTTCAAGTTTAAAAGATTTTATTGTTAATGAGTTTGAATTAACTACTTACGATTCTTCAGTTGATTTTCCTTTAAACATTTGCATTTACAGAGGAAAATATAAATACAATAACGAGTCGTATTACTACCCATGGGGTTCATCATTTACAGATACTAGGGATAATCACCCTTTAAACAATTTGCCAGAAGCACAAGACAAACTATATAACGATACGCTTACTTTGCTACATAGAGGAAAGTCTCCAGATAACATAGGTATATACGATTTGTTTTGGAAAGAAATAGAACAGTATTTTTTGAAAAGCGCAAAAAAAATAGCCATTACTAATATAAAAGCCACTGATTTAATAAAACACAAACTCTGGAATGTATTTAATATTGAAAAAAACAACATTATTGTTGATGAAGTAAATATAACCCTTAAAGCCAACACTATAGAATTTGATTCAGCCACAGGCTACACACTAAAGCCATATAGTTAGGAGTCAATACCAATTCTATCGATTCTAGCTCTTATTTCAGATATCCTATTTAACATAATATCAATCTGCTTAACCTGAAAAAATTGATTTCGCTGTCTGTAAAGTGTATTTAAACGTTTAGCAATATGCTCAAGCGCAATTAGGCTATCGTACATATGCTTAAATATAAAGGCGTGGGAGTTTGCTCCAGTAGAGTTACAGGCCCGGTTAAGAGAATTAAAAATTGTGTTGAATGAATGAATTTCGTCTCCGTTCCAGGTCTCAAAGTAAACAAAGCCATCGGCAGCCAGGGCAAACAAATCTTTTGAAACCTGAGTTATCTCAACCATGCTATATGTTAATTCTTTTGATGCGCCAGCCAAGAAACTGAGCATTTTTTTGCGGTCGGTAAACTTTACGCGTCGTTCCCAGAATAGGAATACTCTATACTTTTTGCGGTCGGTTAAATCGCTGTCAGAATCAGGAATCTCAAAATTTTGTAA
>CAZOOH010000348.1:0-1600 GCA_964581375.1 uncultured Muribaculaceae bacterium | reverse complement strand
AATTTCTGAAATACGCCCCACGTTTACAAGAAAGTTAATTTTATACATCTTTTGGTCGGCCGAAATAACATACCGCGGAGCCATCATGAAGTAATCGATCGTATTTTTAATTATAAACAATATAAATATAACTCTTAGATAATCAGTAGGTATATCAGCTTTCGTAAACAAATGAAGAAAGAACGTCATCATAAGACTCAAAGCCATTATGGCTAAGCCTATCTTGCGAAAAAATTTTATAGAAAAGTTATTGAGATCTGAAACTTTTTGAAGATCTCTTTTCGCAAACATTTCATAATATTTTTGAATAATAAAAAGACCAAATCCAGCCTCAGCTAATGATAAATAACTAAAAATTTGGAAAAACAACTGATTAACGGAATATATCTCATCCGTAAGTCCAGCCGCGAATACTTTAACCTTAAGAAAACCCAATATCCCAATGATTATAAATGGAAGTGATGTGCTTAAAATATTCTTTATTGTGTTATTAGTTCTCATTGCACAATTTCAACTTTAGTATCAAGGCATAAGAATTTCGTGACATCATATATTCTGCTATCAGGACATTTTATTTTAGAAAATCCGTGGCTCATTTCGTTTAATATATCAGAGTAGAAACTGCTTAGATTATGATTTATTATATCGTTATTAAACTTACGCATGTCACACCCTTTGTAAATAAACTCATCTTTTGGAATAAATAATTTAACAGTTCGAGTTGAGTTAATCCTATAATAATCGTCTAAAGCTAAGAGAAATGGGTTATCTCGCCACCGACCGTTTACAAACCTTTTGTCAAGGATAAACCTCAGCGCATTATGGCGGTTCTTCATTGGTGAGTTCGTGAAGTAAGGGCTATAATTTACACCTATTTTTTTAAAAAGACGATAGACATAAAACTGTGTTTTGTAAAATGGAATATTAAGATAATTCATCAAAGCGGTGGCAGTTCTTAACTCACCATTTAGGACGTTTAAGAGTCCCACTTCGCTTTGAATATAGTTACTTTTATGCCTTCTGTACGACATAACCGGCTGATGCACATTTCTAACATCAAGCATCCTAAAGTGCTCGCTAAAGGCATCAATATAGAAAGGCATATTCCAACTCAAATAACTCTTATGCACAAATTCCTTAAATGCCTTACTTGTTGCGATAAAAGTATCAGCATAAATATTTCTCCCCAAGAATAATAAGATTTGGCTAATAGTTTTCTCTCTAGACGCTATGTCTGGAATTGTTTGCCGACCAATATATTTTCCATTTTCATCGATCAAATTCATATCACATAGAATTGCTTCACCTTTAAAATTATCAAAAATCCTCTCCACGGCTTGATCGTCAGATAGAACGTCATCTGAATGGAGAAACATGATCAGATCTCCTTTTGCATAAATAGATGCTTTCATTAAAGCCCTAAGCTGGTCTTGGTTTTCTTGATAAAAGTATTTAATTTTAGATTCTAGTTGATTATGTCGAATGTACTTCTTTACAACGGTCTCAGTTTCATCGGTCGAGCCATCGTTGACTATTATCAGCTCCCAGTTCTTATTTGATTGCAATAATAAAGAATCTAGCGATTCAACGATTGTCCCTG
>CAZOOH010000347.1:0-1604 GCA_964581375.1 uncultured Muribaculaceae bacterium | reverse complement strand
CCTTAAAATTATCAACGATTGGGACCGGTTCTAATAAATAATTATCTTTCATATTATTTTTTCAAAACTTTTTTATAATCCTTAACTTCACCGGAATAAGATTTGCCATTTAAATAACAAACATGAATATATTGATTGGCGTTTACCTTTTTAGTAATTACCTTACCGCCATTTTTAACACAATTTTCAAATTCTTTAGGCATCTGTTTCCTCCATTTTTCTGGCACTTTCAAACATTTTAAATATTTCTTCATCTTTTTTAGATAACTTATCGCCTCTTTGATAATCAATAGTGCTGGCTCCACCGGCATACAACATCTTTACCACCTCACTAATTTCTTGTTCGTTTAAATCTTTTTGACCTTTAATTGGTTTAATTATCAAATAAGAAGAATAAAATTTATTTTTATAAAAAACTATCCATTCGTAAATATTCTTTGGCAGCTTTCTAATTAAAATCTTTCCTTCCTTATAATCGACAATC
This sequence comes from uncultured Muribaculaceae bacterium, assembly GCA_964581375.1. Classification (GTDB taxonomy): domain Bacteria; phylum Bacteroidota; class Bacteroidia; order Bacteroidales; family UBA932; genus JAFIHK01. The sequence continues at coordinate 1,120 of CAZOOH010000347.1, read as the reverse complement.
TGCAAGACAGTAATTAATCCTTTGGCTTTTTTTGTCATAATTAATTATAACTTATTCACTTAACATATAACTAATACTGTCATAAGTCCCGGATTCAAACCATAACTCAATATACAAATCAGAAATAGCAGGAGGACTCGTTGGAGTATAGGTTGATTTCAACACTCCATCAATTAAAACCGTAAAAGATGTTCCATCATATTTTAATTCAAAATCAACATCTGAATAAGATGGGCTACTTTCCAAAAAATTCCAACCTTCACTATCTCCCATACCTTTTTTATACATTCCAATATAAGATGAATTACCTTCTAGGGAAGATATTTTAGTTGCCGTATCAACCACTATAGTATCAATAAAATATATTCTAAATCCATCTGACACATTACAATGAATTTTATAGTCTAATATCGCTTGGGAACTCTTATTTACATAATATCTGACATTTGATCCACTTCTAACAAAAACTGAACCGCTAGAAGTTAGTGTGCCACTAGTAGGAATAAACATTGAATCTAATTGCTGTAAGGTATTAGTACCACTTGGTGTTATCACAACTTCTCCCGTTTGCGGAATATATGTATAAATAAACGAATCTGACCTCTCACTCCCAATTCCATTCCTCAAAATTGTAGCTGTCAAAGTATGTTCTCCTTCTTCTAATTCATCAGTCGTAATAGTGATACTGGTACTATTGGCAGTATCAGAACCGACATTAGTATCTCCATTATAAACAGTAACCAAATCTCCTTCCAAAACATCATTAATTACGACTTCCGGTGTAGCGGTAGTACCTTCATACTCACCTGAAGTGTCACCATCCACAGAATAAATAGTCGGAGCTGATGGAGGTATAGTTCCGATACCAATTACATACCAATCATCATCATAAAATATCTCAAACCATTGTTTAGAGGTATTGAAAAACGGATCGCCATCACTTGGATTCTCTGGTTCAGTTTCACCATAAGGAATATTAGTTGATGCGGTATCACCTAAAAAATCAAAATTACCAGTAAATGGATTAAATCTAATCATTATGAGTGACCGCCACACTTTCAAGAATTAATTTTGAAGAATCTTGATAAGTAACAGTTAGTATGCCAACCTCAGTACCACT
>CAZOOH010000346.1:0-1613 GCA_964581375.1 uncultured Muribaculaceae bacterium | reverse complement strand
CGCCTACTCTTCCATCCATTGCTAAATTAAATTGCCAATTTTTATATTTTAAATTTGAGCTGAAACCCCAAATCCAGTCAGGATCAGAATATCCATAAAGTGAATCGTAACCTGAGTACTGAGGTAATCCATTTGAATATATAATATTTCCTTGGGGATCTTTAAGATAGTCCCTTAATATATAATGGTCTGCTCTTTTTCCGACTTTAACCCAAGGTTTATCTGCAGAGAATCTAGAATCTAATTGAGTATAATATCTAGCATATTTTGACCAGTTAAAAGACATATCCCATTTAATGTCAGATGTTTCAACAGGAGTTACAAAGGCAGTAATTTCAAAACCTTTTCTAGTAATCTCTTCGTCAATATTAATATAATTGCTTGAAAATCCGGAAGCAGTACTAATTGATGTAGATTTTAAAAAATCATACATTTTTTTCGAATAATATGTAATATCGATTGCTGCTCTGTTTTTATAAACATTTATTACTGATCCTATTTCAAATGTAGATGCAGATTCTGGTAAAACATCAGCTCCCCTTATTGATGTAGGATAAGATGCTGAACTTAAAGTGCCCCAGGCGCTGTTTGTTATTGTATAAACATTATTTATTCCATAAACTGCAGCCGGTGTTTTTGAAACTGTCCAAGAGCCTCGAATTTTCCATAGAGAGAGCCATTCCATTTTTGGAAGTAATTCGGATGCTATAAAGCTACCAGCAATTGAGGGGTATAAGTATGATCTTGTACTTTGAGGTAAAGTAGAACTCCAGTCGTTTCTAAGTGTTCCTTCGGCAAATAAAATGCTCTTCCATGAAACTGCTAATCTGCCAAATAAACTATTTACTTGTTCTTTAGTAATCACAGAACTTACAGCTACAGGATTCACAGATGATTTAAGTGAATAGAAACCCGGTAAAGTCAATCCAGCCTGAGTTCTAGCCTCTATTCCTTCATTCTGCCTATAATATATGGAACCTCCCACAAAGCCGTCAATTGCAAAATCATCAATTTTTTTATTTCCCGATAGAATGAAGTCATTATTAAAACTATAACCCCTACCTAATCCGATATTATAAGAACCTTTTGCAGATTCTCCCCATATTTCAGTTCCACCTTGAATTACAGTAGAATTACCACCCCCCTGTAATGAACCCTTTGAAATCCGAACCTGTTGCAGATTACTATATGTATCAAAACCAGACCTTAATGTAGCCTTCAACCAAGGTTTTATATCATAATTAAGAGCAAGTGTGCCATTTAAAATATCTTTATTTACACTATGAATTCTTTCATATCTGTCAAAATATGGATTATTATTACCCGCTGTAAAACTTGTATTCTGAGATTCATTAGGTACCAACCAATAGTCTTTATAATCTCGAACGTCAAAATCTGCTGCACCCCAAACTAATAAGCTGTACATTGGATCATAGCCGGTATATCCACTAAACCCAACATTAGGAGAGTATTGTTTATTAAATGCAATACTAGAGTTAAGGGTGAATTTGTCGAATTTTATATCGCCACCGATTGAGAAAGTATATTTATCAAACATTGAATTAGGATACTGACCTTTATTTCTAACCCAAGTAGCTGAAGATCTAAAACTT
>CAZOOH010000345.1:0-1614 GCA_964581375.1 uncultured Muribaculaceae bacterium | reverse complement strand
AAAATAAAAACTATTCGCCTAAACCTTCGGAAACAGCTTTGTATTTTTTCTCTTTGATACGAGCCTTCTTACCGGTCAGACTCCTTAAGTAGAAAATCTTAGCCCTGCGAACTTTACCGTGTTTATTAAGTTCAATAGAATCAATAAATGGTGAACTTACCGGAAAAATTCTCTCAACACCAACTCCGTTTGAAACTTTACGAACAGTAAAAGTTTGAGTAGTACCGGTTCCTTTTCTTTGGATAACAACACCGCGAAACTTTTGAAGTCTCTCTTTATTTTCCTCTTTAATTTTATAGGTAACAGTAATTGTATCTCCAGCCTTAAATGCCGGGAATGCTTTCTGTTCTTGTGCCAATGCCTCTTCGGCAATTTTAATTAAATCCATTATTTATAGAATTTTAGCGCAACATTACTGACTATTATGTTCTAATAAGCGGTTGCTTTTTAATTTGGGACTGCAAAAGTAGAAAAAAAAATCAAATAATAAAAATATTATTACTATCTGATAATCGGACACACTTTTGCACGATATAGTGCACCTCCTATACAATCATATTTTGCCCCGGTTACCGAAGATAAACAGTTTGGTTCGCCACTTACAAAAAGAGCTCCGAGGAACGCAAAAATCAAGGCTTCTTTAAAATTAACAGTTTCGGCATCAGGCACAATGTATTCACAATGAGGTGCTTTAGCAGCCATCCTCTCAACAAGATATTTATTAAATGCACCTCCTCCTGTCAATAACACCTTACCTCCTTTTATATTATGCGACGTCTCAACAGCAATATGTTCGCAAAAAGTTGCAAGTTTATCACTCACATTTTCAACAGGAATATTTTTATCGATCAGAGGTATAACAACCTCCTCTACCCACTCACGACCCAAAGATTTAGGGCCCTCTAAAGAGTAAAACTCAAGATTATTCAACTGTTCCAATAATGAGCGATTAATCTTCCCGCTTCTTGCCATATTCCCGTCCCTGTCAAAATCAAAACCAATACTGCGGGTATAGTGATTCAAAACATAATTGACAGGAGAAATATCATAAGCCGACCTCACACCATCTGCCCTCTGAGAAGAGATGTTTGAGAACCCGCCTAAATTTAGACAATAATCATATTCATGAAACAGATTCTTATCGCCGACCGGTACCAGAGGAGCACCTTGACCGTAAAGGGCAACATCGGTAGTTCTGAAATCACAAATAGTATCTACTCCCGACTCTGCGGCAATTCCGGCACCGGAACCTATCTGCGCGGTAAACCGTTTTGAGGGCTGATGAAAAATCGTATGACCGTGAGAGGCAATATAATCGGGCATTAAACCGTATGTGTCTGTGAAATTCTTAACCCTTGATCCGATATACAAGCCATAATCGGAATTGAACAGAGCATACTCAAGCGCACTCATATTCTGCGCTGTAGCAAGTTTAACTTTAACCTCTTCGGGATACTCTTCTGAAACAGCTTTAACAATTTTATACTTCCACTTCCCCTCATTTTTTTCAAATTCGGTAAAGCAGATATCTAATCCGTCGAGAGAGGTTCCCGACATAAGTCCGATTATTTTCAACATAATATAAAATATTAAAGTTTACCCTTTAAAACTGAC
>CAZOOH010000344.1:0-1621 GCA_964581375.1 uncultured Muribaculaceae bacterium | reverse complement strand
AATGGAAGAATCTGCACTTCCGAAACCTGTAGTAGTACCGCATGATATGACTTGGAAATAGGCTTGCCTGAATGCTGTTGGCCAATCATTTACATTTCCTGCAAGTTTAATATTTATACCCACAAGAATACCACCTGCTAAAATTGACAAAACATAATACTTAATTACAGGTGATTTGAATATATAAAGTGATTTACCGGTAATAAAAAGGAAAAGTAAACCGAAATGCATACCGGAAAGTAGCATAAATATCATTATAACCAGTTCAATCGGGAATGAGTTATAATACGCCACAGATAAGTTTTTTGTACTGAATCCTCCGGTAGCTACAGTCGAGAATGTATGGTTTACGGCATCGAAAAGATTCATCCCTGCAAACATCAGAAAAATTGTTTCAGTTATTGTAAGTATCAGATATACTACTGTAATAACACGAATCGTTTGTTGAGCCTTAAATTTAAAATTTTCCTGAGATAGTGATGAGATTTCTAACCGGCTGATTTTCATTCTGAATGAGTTAATTGTCGGCAAAAATAGCAGCATGAACAAAACCACTCCTACACCACCTAACCAGTGAGTCGAAGATCGCCAAAACAGTAATCCGTTAGGTAATGCTTCTACATCTTGTAATACAGTAGCACCTGTTGTTGTATAACCGGAAACAACTTCGAACCAGGCATTTATTATCGAGAATTCTCCTCCGTAGAGAATATATGGCAACATTCCAAACAAACATGAAAAAATCCAGGAAAAGACAACAATAAAGAGACCCTCTTTTGCATTTATGTCGTTATTCGACTTATTAACAAATATAAGAGGAAAGGAAGCAACAATAGAAGTAATAATCCCGCTTAGAATGAGTGGCGAAAATGAGTTATCAAAATCATAAAAAGCCGAAACTGCTGCCGATATAAACATAAAAACCGCATTGAGAAACAGCACTATACCTATGTATCTGGCTACATACTTCAATCTCATAAAATCTATTTTTGATTAAGTTTTTTGTTTTCGTCTATAACGCTCTTAATGTCGGAGTTTAGTTCCTGCAACTCGTCGTCATTATCAAATTGCACATTATAACTTTTACGATATATTTTATATTTTTTTATTCCGTCCAATACCATCAGAACAGGTGTAATAAAATATAGATTAATGAAATAATTGAATAGCAGAACAAGCAAAATACCTGCACCTACTGCAATTATCCCGGGCATTATACTTCGGTAAAAACCCTCCTGCAAATCTTTGGAATTATCTATAAGCGCCTGTTGAGTTATTGTACTCAATTGCTTTTTATGCATTTTAAGAGAAGTATACGCCGGAGAAAGACGTTCAAAATACCACTTTATACGTGCACTCCTGTCCAGTTTCATTATTGCAGGCGCCTCATTGATAATACTAATATATTTAGAATACGCCAACGAGAGAGAATCTGCAATCTTAACCTCCGCATCGGTAGTAAAACGACTCTTAATCGTACTTATAAAAACTGCGAACCTGTTATCGTTTATAATATCCTTACTCTCCAAAACAGAGTCCTGTAATACCCTGCTGACAAGCGCAAAGTTATATTCGTCCGTGAGTTCAAGCAGATGTCTGGATGTGCTGATACTATTAATAT
>CAZOOH010000343.1:0-1625 GCA_964581375.1 uncultured Muribaculaceae bacterium | reverse complement strand
CAGACTTAGGATCTGGTGCCGTAAGGCGTGGGGGTTCGAGTCCCTTTGCCCGCACGAAAAAAAGCAGATACCTCCCGTTATCTGCTTTTTTTGCTTAATTTTATATGTTAATCCAATAATTCATAATATGAAAGTTACACAGAAAAATGTTGACGATTTAACGCTTACAATCACAATCAGTATCGACAAATCAGATTATTCGGAAAAGAGTAAAAAAATTCTTAACGATTATCGCAAAAAGGCCGAAATTAAAGGATTCCGTAAAGGAATGGCTCCGATGAGTCTTATTGAAAAAATGCATGGTCAGAACGCTGTTCTCGACTCAGTAAACGAACTTATTTCTCAAGGTTTGAATGATCATATCAAAAACAATAAAATCAATATTATTGGTGAACCTCTTCCTAATGTAACCGAACAGAAGGAAATTAACTGGGAGAGTAATGAGCCGCTTGAGTTCTTATTTGATGTTGCTCTCGCTCCTAAGTTCGATTTAGTTCTTGATAAGGATTTTAAAGTGCCTTACTATGAAGTTAAAATAAGCGATAAATCAAAAAATGAATATAAAAGTAACCTTTTAAGACAATTCGGTTCTTTGCAACCGGTTGAAACTGTTGAGGAGGAAGATTTTATTATTGCCGATCTTATTCAAGGTGATAAAAAAGTTGAAGGAACATATATCTCCTTAAAAAGTATTGAAGATTCGAAAATTAAGAAGTTATTTATTGGAAAAGAGGTTGGAGCAACTTTCCAAATTGATGTAAATAAAGCTTTTGTAAATGATTCAGACAGAGCAGCTTTGTTGAAAATTAAGAAGGAGGAACTCTCTACTGTTGAACCACTTTACGATGTAGTTGTTAAAGAGGTTAAGAGATTTGCCGAAGCCGAAGAGAATCAGGATTTGTACGACAAAATGTTTGGAAAAGATGTTGTGAAGAGTACAGAGGATTTTGATTCAAAGGTTACGGAGAGAATGGCTGCTGAGTATTCACTCGAAAGTGAGTATCGTTTTATGATAGATGCCAGAAACTCTTTGATTGAAAAATCGGGAATCAGAATTCCTGAGGATTTCTTAAAAAGATGGCTCTATTCTGTAAATGAGGGTAAGTTTACAAGCGAAGAGATTGAAAGAGATTTCCCTCTATTTGCTCAGGACTTCAAATGGCAGATGATAAGAGAGTTCATTATGAAGGAGCAAAAGATTGAGGTTAAAAAAGAGAATTTACTTGATCATGCCAAAAAGATTGCCTCTTATCAGTTCTCTATGTACGGATTGAATTCTGTCCCAGAAGAGCAACTTAATCAATATGCCGAATCATTGTTGGCTAATGAAAAAGAGGGCAGAAGAATTTATGAAAAAGTAGAGGACGATATGGTTCTTGAATATGTAAAAACTGTTGTAACTCTCTCTGTTAAGAAAGTTACCATGGAAGAACTTCAAAAGTTAACTAATTAATTATAAATATAATGAGCACCGATTTCGAAAAGTACGCAAGATTGCATAAAGGTATAAGCGGTTTAAGCTTACACCGGTTCAGCTCTCTTACAAGTGCCTATATAAACCCTACAATCATTGAAGAGAGACAACTAAATGTTGCTGCAATGGATGTCTTTTCAAGATTAATGAT
>CAZOOH010000342.1:0-1626 GCA_964581375.1 uncultured Muribaculaceae bacterium | reverse complement strand
AGGATTGTTAAATTTTCAGTTGATAATGCAGATAGGTTTTATGTTCAATCTGACGATAATCCTAATTTATTAAGATGTTTTTATCCCATTAAAAATAATTCAGAAATAATACTTTTGTGACGGGTTTTTTGTGGTACAATAGAGATACATATGAAATACGTTATTCGAATTGATGCCAGTGGTAAAGAATTGTCCCGTACCCCTAAGGGTCGTGGTCGTAACCCCAAAGGTTCCGAAGAACGTGCTGACGGGAATATTTATATCGTTGAGGGAGCAACAATTACCCCGAAAAAGGTAACACCTAAGGTTGAAGTTAAGGTAGAGGTAACACCGAATAAACCCGTCGAAAAAGAAGTTCCAGAGCGAGTTATGGCAAATAATCATAAAAAGGAGTATACATCTAAGAATCCGGTGAAATTATCAGAACTTTTGAAGGTTTGTAAGCATATGAAGAAGGATGAGACTGAGGCTTTGATTGTATTGGATCATCCTGTTATTGTGGGCGATACGGGAATTGAAGAGGTAAAATTCAATGCGGTATATACACGTATCGCCTTAGATAAAGTTAATAAAACTTTGTCGTTGTGGGGTCCATTAAAGGTTAATGGAATTTCAATTGGTCCTAAACTTGTGATTCATAATGCGTTTATTGTAGATTAAGAGATGTTGCCAGTATAGTACAATTGGCTAGTACGGTCGCTTCATACGGCAGGTTAGTTCAGTTGGTAGAACGCCAGCTTCATAAGTTGGATGTCTCCGGTTCAATTCCGGAACCTGCTATTCAAATTAAATATCGGCTTACAACCGATATAATAGATGAACTCGTTAAGTCCACAGTGTTCTGGCTTAACGATGCTCCTTTACTGGTAAACTGGTAGAGGACGAGCCTTTGTCAGTAGGTGTCCCTCTGGGGCATATCTGGAAGCATATTGCTAACGCTACTACTTCTGGTGCTTATAGTTCTCCGTTGCAGCATAGCTGCCGTTCACTGGACGAAATTTGGAAGAACAAGCCGCTCTTCTTGAGATGCGGTAACTGACACGCGATTAATCATGGTTCAAGTCCACTTACTGGTATTTCTATGATACACTTTATTGTTTGTGAACCTACTTTGTCTGCTGATTCATTTGAGGGAATGTGTGATATGGCATTACACATTGGTTATGGAACGGAAAAAATGTCCAAAGAAGAAAAGATAGATCATGAAAACGATTTTTTTGAATCTCTTTTATTTTTAAGTGAAAAATTCCAAAAAGAATTTATTGTATTATGTTGCATTGAAAACATATCGTTAGTTGATAATAAGAGAATGGTTTTTATTGTGGATATGCTAAAAAGGAGGGAAACATCTACATATAAACCTTGTCACAAAATTTATTTTCAGCGGGGAGAAAATAGATTTGAATGTTTATATTCATTTGATAATAAGCTTGAGGATATAATCCTTTAGCATGGAAGATAGATATCTTAAATTTGATCCTTTTTATGTAAACGTAAATAGTATTTTATATGCCGAATTCTTTCCAGAAGGTATTCCTGAAAGTAAAGGGCATTTTTGTAAACTTTATTTAAAAGGAAAAGAACTTCATACTCTTCGATTAGGAAGCGTGGATACAAATAGATTAA
>CAZOOH010000341.1:0-1642 GCA_964581375.1 uncultured Muribaculaceae bacterium | reverse complement strand
AATCCTCTGATTCAGGATCAAAAGCGTATTGAACATTACACTCTCCAACAATACCAATATGTCTTACAATCTTGATTGCCAACTCTCTAAGCAGATGATATTCTCTGTTAGTTAAAGTTTGAGAAGGAGCAACAACAATACTCTCGCCGGTGTGTATTCCAAGCGGATCAAAGTTCTCCATATTACAAACTGTAATACAATTATCAAAGCGATCCCTAACAACCTCATATTCAATCTCTTTCCATCCTTTTAAAGATTTCTCAACTAAAACTTGAGGTGAATAAGCAAATGCCTTATTAGCTAGCGATATAAGCTCGTTTTCATTATCACAGAATCCACTACCAAGTCCGCCTAAGGCATAAGCTGCTCTTAAAATTACTGGATAACCTAGTTCTTTAGCTGCAATTTTTGCATCACTTAGGTTTTCTACCGCTTGGCTTTTTATTGTTTTAACTTGAATTTGATCAAGTTTTTTTACAAATAATTCCCTGTCTTCAGTATCGATTATTGCTTGAACCGGTGTACCGAGAACTCTAATATTGTTTCGTTCAAGAACTCCGGTTTTGTATAGTTCAACACCACAATTTAAAGCAGTTTGCCCCCCAAAAGCAAGCATAATTCCGTCAGGTCTCTCTTTCTCGATTACTTTCTCAACAAAATAGGGGGTAACAGGCAAGAAATATATTTTATCGGCAACTCCTTGAGAAGTTTGAACTGTTGCAATATTTGGATTAATCAAAATTGTCTCTAGCCCTTCTTCTTTCATTGCCTTAAGTGCCTGAGAACCTGAATAATCAAACTCGCCTGCTTCACCAATTTTTAGAGCACCTGAACCAAGAAGCAATATTTTTTTAATAGATTTGTCCATTTATTACAGTAGTTTTATAAAATCATCAAATAAGAATTCTGTATCAGTAGGGCCACTAGAGGCTTCAGGATGAAATTGAGCTGAGAAAAATGGTTTAGATTTATGTTTTATTCCCTCATTAGTTCCGTCATTCATATTTATAAACAGTGGTTCCCAATCACTTCCAAGCGTTTCATTATCTACGGCATAACCATGATTCTGAGAAGTAATGAAACACCGTTCTGTTCCAGCCATTCTTACAGGCTGGTTATGGCTCCTATGTCCATATTTAAGTTTGAATGTTTTGGCCCCTCCGGCTTTTGCCAGAAGTTGATTACCCATACAAATACCGAAAATGGGTTTTGTACCATTCATAGCTGATTTAATGTTATCTACAGCCTCCTGACATAAATCGGGATTACCTGGTCCGTTAGATATAAACAAACCATCATATTCAATTTTATTGAAATCATAATTCCATGGTACCCTAATTATCTCTACACCTCTGTTCAACAAGCACCTGATTATGTTATGTTTAACTCCGCAATCGACAAGAACTACTTTTTTATGACCGGAGCCGTATTTAATTATTTCCTTGCAACTTACGACATCAACTTGATTTATAAGATTCGGATCTTCAATTTTATCGATATGTTTACCCTCAGGAATAATTTTACCAAGCATTGAGCCTTTTTCTCTTAAAACTTTAGTAAGTTCTCTGGTATCCACACCATAAATTCCTGGAATCTTGTGTTCTTTAAGCCACTCATCCAGACTTTTTTTAGCATTCCAGTG
>CAZOOH010000340.1:0-1645 GCA_964581375.1 uncultured Muribaculaceae bacterium | reverse complement strand
ATATACCGGAAGCGATTTTATATAGTAATAAGCAAATAACTAATGAATCCGAGGACAATCTTAATCGTGGACATTTTGAAGCACCTTTGGCGAGGATGATGGAAGAATATGAAAAAGAAATCATTAAAGGGGCGCTTGAGAAAGGCGGCAGCGTAACAAACGCTGCAAGATTGCTCAGCACCAGTAGGCAAGCACTCCAGTACAAAATAATGAAGTATCATTTGGATTATTAAAAACGTATATTAGAAGCAGAAAAAAGCAAATTTTTTTGCCTAGATTTGGCAAAAAAATTTGCTTTTTGTTTTTGTACAAAAACACTTAAATTTATTTAAACAAAGTAAATGTCGCGGAAATCTTTAAATTTCAACGAAACTATATATATTTTTTTTTAGAGCTAAAATGGCACGCGAATTGCGATATTACTTGTTGTACGTACATTACTATTTACATTTTATAGCTTAATAAGAAGAAAAGAGGTGACTATATTGTCAGATAAAGGGCAATTGAAAAGACAGATCACAATGAGGCAAATTTCTAGAATTACTCTAGGTGGCGGTATTGGAACGGGTTTGTTTTTGGCTAGCGGAGCTTTAATTGGAGGCGCAGGACCAGGGGGAGCGCTGGTTGCGTATGCAGTTATTGCGGTCATAGTATATTTTTTAATGACCGGATTAGCAGAAATGACTTCCTTTATGCCTGTTTCGGGGGCATATGCTGCCCAGGCTACAAAGTTTGTAGATCCCGCATTTGGATTTACTGTGGGCTGGAACAGTTGGTTTGGATGGGCTGTTACAATCGCAGTTGAATTAGAGGCCGGAGCAATCATAATGGGATTTTGGTTCCCGAATGTACCGAGTATTGTTTGGAGCGCATCCATCTTGGCGTTGTTGCTGGCAATCAATCTGATTGGCGCCAAGGGTTATGGTGAAGCGGAATACTGGCTTTCATCAATCAAGATCGGCTCCGTAATCATTATTATTGTTGTTGGATTTTTAATGATATTTGGTATTTTGAGTGGACAAGCTACAGGCACCTATAACCTCACCATCGGCGAAGCTCCTTTTGTAGGTGGGATATCTGGAATGTTTTCTGTATTTTTAATTGCAGGTTTTGCATTCATTGGATCTGAAATGTTTGCAATTACTGCAGGGGAAGTTGAAGATGCAGAACAGAATATTCCTAAAGCTGTAAAGCAGATTATATGGCGGCTTATTATATTTTATATTATTGCCACTTTTGTTTTAAGCATGGTCATTCCTTATAATGATCCTAATTTGTTAAACAGTAGTGTTGGTAATGTTGCGATGAGTCCTTTTACTATTCTGTTGACTAAATCAGGTATTCCTATTGCTGCTCATCTCATGAATGCAGTTGTATTGATTGTAGTAATGTCAATAACGAATTCTGGACTTTTTTTAACATCCAGAATGCTGTACGCCATGGCGAGCTCTGATAAAGCTCCTAAACTACTTGCAAAAACAAATAAAAAAGGCGTGCCGGTTCTTGCAATCTTATGCTCAGCCGCATTTGGGTGCCTATGTTTCTTGAGCTCGTTCGTAGGATCGGGGAAGATTTATCTAATACTGTTGAATATGTCTGCTCTAAACGGATTTTTGATGTGGCTCGTAATCACGATTTGCTACTA
>CAZOOH010000339.1:0-1646 GCA_964581375.1 uncultured Muribaculaceae bacterium | reverse complement strand
CGAACTCTGTCGTGTTGGGCAAAGAGAGGGTTATCGTGTGGATGAAATCGATTGAAATATCTCCTGAGAATTTTTCAAACGCGAGTAAGTGTCCTCCCACTTTTTTCTCTTTATCAATAAAATGCAGATGGTACAACGGTACGTTAAATCCATCGGCAAAGCCCGGCATTCGGAAGCCTATTAAAGTTCCGCTGATATTTTTATACTCAAAAACAGGCTGATTGGCAATTACTTCTACTAAAGTGCGATATGGTTTTTCCTGTTTTGGAACACTTCTTACTTTAATGGAACCGAAATCTCCTTTTATTGCAAATGCATAAAAAATGTTGTTTGACGGGATTATCGAGTCAAGTCTTGAAGAGAGTTGAGAAAAATCGGAGATATCGGAAAAAGTAGTATCTAAATCCGGTTTGAATAAAGTTACTACTGCGAAGGGACTCTTAAGAGAATCTTCAACTTGATAAAGTTTTCCGTCCGACTTGATTTGCATGAATTCATTTTCAAACGCTACCATCTCTCCGTCAAGTGAGTTAAAAGTACCTATTCCGAAATCGCCGCTCTTCTTGAGCTCTCCGATAGAAATCTGCCCGTCAAAGAGTCCTGCTTGAAGAGCACTTATTGTGGAATATTGAAAAAGTACATCTTTGTCGGTAACATTTTTGTTTGCTGAGGCTTCGTTAACGCATGAAGATAAACATGCTAAAAAAAGAAGCACGGTTAATAGATTATTTTTCATGGCAGATATTATTTAATAAGTTGTAACAACTCTCTCTCCTCTCTGTTGTACAAGACCATCTCAAGGTAAGGCTTAAGATCTTCTCTGAATATGTAAATCAAAGCAAGCAGCACAGCAATAACTATTAGTGAAATTAAGATATACAAAAATATTTTAAGCCCTTTATTTGGCCTTTTTGCTCTTTTAGGAACACTTGCCCTCGATGTGGCCGGAGCTCTCTCTTGCCTGTATTGTCGCTTTGGACCCGAATCTTTAAATTCAGGATTATATACTCTGCCGGAAAGTTGTTCTATTTCTCCTTTAGCCAGGAGCGGTTTAATATTTACCGGAGCAAGTCCGTATGAATCTGCAAAACTCTCAATCTCTTCGGAGAGTGTAAAAGAGATATTATCGTCAGATATGTAATTAAGAGTACCCAGACCCGGAAATGAAACTTTTTTTGATTTCTGAAGAGCCGCTTTTAATTGTTTCATTTGGTCAGAGACCTCCTCTTTGGCCAGTGTAAATGATAGTCCCTCGTGCTCTGCATACTTTTTTTCCAGCAGTTCATCGTCCCAGATTTCGGTAGTTCTAAACTCTATTTTAACTACAGGAGGCGATATCAGAGTGCCGTAAGCAGATATTGTAGACGGCAAAACTCCCTTGGTAAAACTGCCCAACCCCGGCAAAGAGACTCTGTCGTAATTGTTTAATAAATCCAATAAAAGTTCCGAAATAAGGTCTGAATTCATAATCTGCTATATTACCGCTTATTGACAAAGGTAATAATTATAGTTCAAATTAATATAATCGAAAAAAAATTTGGACAATTCAAAGTAAGAACTTATTTTTGCACTCCCTAACGAAAAATTCCTTGTTAGCTCAGTTGGTTAGAGCACCTGACTGTTAATCAGGGGGTCCTAGGTTCAAG
>CAZOOH010000338.1:0-1654 GCA_964581375.1 uncultured Muribaculaceae bacterium | reverse complement strand
ATATTGGCAGGTGGTTTTCTTGTAGGTTTAAATATCAAATTTTCAGGAATAGAGGGTGATTGGCCAACTGCATTCAGACATGCCTATTTTCAAGTCATATCATGCGGTACTACTACAGGTTTCGGAAGTGCAGATTCTTCCATTTGGCCGGCTTTTGCGATAATGATAATTACTTTCTTTACAATACAATGTGCTTGTTCCGGTTCGACTTCCGGTGGAATGAAGGCCGATCGTGTATTGATCTTTTTTAAATCATTAAAGGCACAATTCCTGAGACTCTCTCATCCGAATGCCGTTATTCCTGTTAAACTGGGTGAATCAATTCTTGATAAAGATGCTGTCTATTCGGTTAACCTGTTTATAGTTTTTTATGTCATGATTTTATTCGGTTCGGCATTGATTCTTGCGGCAATGGGAGTACCTGCAATAGATTCAATTACAGGTTCGGCTGCATGTATTGGTAATGTAGGACCCGGCTTTGGCAAGGTAGGGTCACTTGGAAACTACTCCAGTATTCCAATGATGGGTAAAGCTCTTTTAAGTATTGAGATGCTTTTAGGTCGTATGGAAATTTTTACCTTGTTGTTGGTTTTCGGAACTTTTAAAAGACACAGATAGTCAGAACAAATTCGGTTTTTCGTCAAGAGTAAATTTGATTGAAGTATAGACTTGTATTGTATATAGTGTAAAAGATGCAATAAATAAAGATTTAGAATATTAGTATTGAATGCCGCTGGAGGATTTTCTATATTCAAAATTGGTAAAAGGGCTGGGATTTCCTCCGACAACTTGTCAGGAGGAGTTGTTTAAGTCACTTTCGCTCTTCCTTGTTACCCAAGATGAGGAGATAATGCTCATAAACGGATACGCCGGAACCGGAAAAACATCTGCCATAGCATCTCTTACCGCCTCATTAAAAGAATTTGACCGAAACTTTATTTTACTCGCACCAACCGGCAGAGCAGCAAAAGTTTTGGCCGGCTACACAGGTTCAAAATCGTTCACAATCCATAAACATATTTACAGGCAAAAGTCGGCAAAAGATGGTTTTGGAGTTTTTACTCTCAATCAGAATCTCAACAGTGAGACCATTTACATTGTAGATGAAGCCTCGCTTATATCTAACGGAAGCAACGACTCTTCAATATTCGGTTCAGGGCGGTTACTCGACGATTTAGTGCAATTTGTAAAAGGGGGCAACAATAATAAACTAATTTTACTGGGAGATTCCGCTCAGTTACCTCCGGTTGGGCAGATCTCATCTGACGCGCTTAATATAAGTGTGCTGGAGGGGTACGGAAAGATTCGGAGTTCTGTATTGACCACAGTTGTGAGGCAGGCAGAGAATTCAGGTGTTTTACATAATGCAACCTTGCTGAGGAAATTGATAATGGCTCAAAAAAATAAATTTCCTCAATTCGAATTAAAAGGATTTGACGATATCGAGAAGATTGGCGGTGGAGATTTATTAGAGAAGATTTCGGATGCCTACGACAAGTTCGGAAGTGATGAAACGCTTGTTTTATGCCGTTCCAACAAAAGAGCAAACAGGTATAATCAGGGAATAAGAGCTAAAATTTTATATCGCGAAGAGCAGGTTAACAGGGGCGACAAATTAATGGTAGTCAAGAATTGTTACCAGTTTTTGGAAGAG
>CAZOOH010000337.1:0-1666 GCA_964581375.1 uncultured Muribaculaceae bacterium | reverse complement strand
ACGAACTGGTGCGAAAGTGCTATTGTTTCTAGAAATCATTGGAGAATCTAACGTATATTCAGTAGTTATACCAGTAATAGTATTTTTTATTGTTGCTTTAGTACTATTTAACCACATCCGCACTTCTATTCCTTGTTTCTTAGCATATACCATTTGTTCAGATTGAACCCATTCGATAACTTCTGCGCCAAGACTAGAAAAAATAAATCTAACAGGTAAAAGAATTCGATCATTTACTACAATAGGACCTACTGCTGGCATAAGGCGTTCGTCTTTATAATATATTGTTATTGCATTTTTATACTCTGGAGGTTTTGCAATTATTGGAGAATTAGTATTTACTATCCCATAACATTCAGTTATTGGATAATCTTTTTGAAACCAGATAGTTCCATCTTTGTTCCATCCTTGCCCCCAACAATTTACACATTGAAAATTTCCATCTGCATCCCATCCATTTAAAACCATTAAATGAGAACTTATTAATGTATCTTTACTTGTTGGTTTTCTTACAGCAGTAGATGAACCTAGGCTCCAATAACTATAACATGGAACAACAATAACCAACGGGCCATTTGCGACCATTGCAGCTTTTCTTTCATCCCAAGTGGGACAACTGAAATAAGACTCTATTTTTCTTGAAGCTGCTTCTAAAAAAGCTTTTTGAGGAATTCTTGTAGTAGTATTATATTGATTATCATTTGCATAAATACTAGATAAACATATCCCATCTTCTAATAAAGATTTTAACGCATCTCTTGTATGCATTCCTTTGCTCTGCCAAATATGATCATGTCCAGCAGTAGTTCCATCATCGAAAGTGATTTTATGTCTATTAAAATAAATAAATCCACTAGATAATCTTGGTTCTTGTCCTCTAGGTAAATTAAAAATTTTAGCTTCTTGCCATTCCTCGAGATAATCAAGTCCTTCTCCTACACATCTAGGAACAGGTTGTTGTCTGTGGATTTCAAGGATAGGAAATTTTAGTTGATCAGGGATAGGTTCAGCTCCAACGATTAGAGATCGATCAACAGGATAATCTCGATGGTCATAAGGGGAAGGGATTGCTCCGAATTGAATTCCTTTGATTTTAGTGATTATTGTATTTAACATTTTTAATTCCTTTCTCGAATCATAAGGGCTTGTCCTATACCAATAAAATAAGCCAATAGGACAAAAATAATCGAATCATTTGGAGTAAAATATCCGATTACTCCCAAACTAATTGCCGCTAAAATTGTAGTTATTCCCATATTTATTTAATCTCCTTTAAATATTAAGATTATGTAAGGGGAACAAGACTAAAAAGTCTCGCCCCATGTTTTTACTCCATGCGTACATAAAATATGCCAACCAATACAAATTGCATCAGCAATATCATCATTTACTTTTTTCTTAAAGTGATTTAATACAAATTTCTTTGAGCCCGCTTTCTTCTGGTCTCTGGTCTTTCCTTTTATTTCGCATGTATTTCGCCAAACATTATTATTAATTACACAACATTCAATGTTCTTTTCAAAACATAAATTTTCAATAACTCCTAATAATTTAGCTAACGTTTTCATTGTCGCAGGATTGAGATTCATATATACATCTTCGACCGCCACAAGATCAATTTTTTCTTTTTCTAAATAGGTTAACTGTCGCCCTGCTGTCCCAAACT
>CAZOOH010000336.1:0-1694 GCA_964581375.1 uncultured Muribaculaceae bacterium | reverse complement strand
AGGTAGCTGCCGAGGAATTCAGAAAAGAAATGGAAAGCTTCCAAAAAGATTTGGCCCAAAGTAACACCACAGACGATTTGACATCTTCCTACAAGAAGGAATTGGCCCGCTTATCGCCTGCCGCAAGAAAAAGGCAAGCATACTACGCCCTTTATTCAATGGAAAAGTATGGTAAATTTTCGGGACTTGTTCCCGACAACGAAACAGAAAAAGCTCAACCATTGGTTAAAGCGAACGACAAGGCAATATCCAAAAGCACAAATAGCCCTATTCGCTTAATCGTTGTAACATGGGAACTGAACAACGACGAACAATCCTATTCGTCACATCAGGACCAACCTCAAGAAAAACCCGGTTACGCACTTACCGATGACAAGATGCATGAAATCTTGCAGAATCAAACAATC
Organism: uncultured Muribaculaceae bacterium; assembly: GCA_964581375.1. Lineage (GTDB taxonomy): Bacteria > Bacteroidota > Bacteroidia > Bacteroidales > UBA932 > JAFIHK01. The sequence goes on along the minus strand of CAZOOH010000336.1, from coordinate 1,287 downwards.
TGGAAACAGATTATTCAAGAAGTAGAATAAACAAACTCAACCGCACCATTAAACATATTTAACCACAATACGTAAAAAAAAACGCTAAACATAAAAAATATACTCAAAAATATTAACTAAACTTGCAGTCGACAATCTTCATTCGACAAATACACGATTGGTTTATCTGATACGCGATGCATGATTCCACATTCACCTGACATCGCTTTAAGGCGACATCGTGGTACGCAGGATTTGAGAGATTAAGAGGAATAGTGAAAAATTCCACATACACCCTTTCAAATTCTCCGTTCGTTATGCACAATTATAACAAGAAGTAGAAAACTCAATAAATTAATAAATTTTTAAAACTCAAAAAATGAGAGACCTAAAACAGTTTTTAGTAGCTATCCTTGTGCTGACATTCATCGTGGCATGTAGTAAAGACGACAATGACCCAAATGTAAATTTGGATAAGAATAAAATTAGTACAAAATGGCTTGTCAGCAATTCAGATGACTATGATTCATTTGAATTTTTCGAGAACGGTACTTATATTGTCATAAAAGAATCTTCAACACTTGAATACAACATCCAGGACGTCAAACATGGAACATATGAGATTATTGACAATACTCTTTTTCTGTCAGATTTTGGTATACTCTCCGTATCTGAAATATATAATAATTTCATAAGTTTTTCAATTAAACCAGCGAACAATCCGAAGGAAGAAATCACGATTAATGCAGTGAAACAAAAAGAAATGGAAAGTACTCCAAGAACAGACTTGCTATGTAGATCTTGGAAATTGATTTCCGTTGGTGGAGAATCTGTAGTTGGAACAGACAGTGAAAAAACTGTTTTATTCTCAAAATCTGGAACTTATTTTGTATTTGATTCAGAAGAAATTAGTTTAATTGCTCTATGGAAATGGAATGATATAGCAGAAACCCAAATGCTTCATTCATGGAAGAAAACACCAAATTGGGAAGAAGAGGAATATGTAGAGATAATTGAACTGTCAAATAACAAGCTGATAACTCTTGAACAACATGATGTAGATATTGAAGGCGAAATAAGTATTTTTGTGCCCTCCAATAATTGATCTGCAACGATTCATTCAAGTGTAGATACGACGAAAGAAATCGGCTACTTCAACCAACTCCCTATTCCACCCCAAGCGAGAGAATCGATCGTTGAATTCATTGGCAGAGTAAGCGTGTATCCTTATAAAACAATTTAAACTTACGTACTAACGTGAGTTCGGGATAACATATTATCCCCAAATGGTTAATTGACTTGACTTTT
>CAZOOH010000335.1:0-1700 GCA_964581375.1 uncultured Muribaculaceae bacterium | reverse complement strand
GGAGATGTATAAAGATCGTCCGGATTCTCCGACGGGAAATGAGATCCTTCAGCACATGCAACAATTACATCGTTATTGAAATTATCACTGCTTAGAATTTCTTTATTTAATTCTATGATTTCAAAAGATGGCAAATGTATCATAAAAGTTAATTATATATTTGCAAATATAAACAATAATAAAATACAACATCCATTTTATCATGTTTCATTTTTCACCAAAGTTGCTTTAATTTTGACATATAATTAAGATATAAAACATAAAGAAATTCGATTTTGACTAACTCTGTAACGGAATAAACCTTTCCAGTTTTCTTAATATAAAAGAAATTTGCATATTCAACTAAATTCAAATTTCAGACTCAGTAAGAATGATAAAGGATCAGATAATGATAACAGCTTACGACCTCTTCGCTCAAAATGGCATAAAGAGTGTTAGCATGGATGATATAGCACGGTCGATGGGGATTTCAAAAAGAACCATTTACGAATTTTACACTGATAAAGAAGTTTTATTGTGTAGAGGGATTGTATATACTTACAACCGGTTTAAAAAGCTATTGAGCACATATGAATCAGAATCTGAGACCGTAATTGAAGCTATTCTCGGATTTTATCACGAGCTGATTAAACATCCCAAATGCTACAACAAAAAGTTTTATGCGGATTTGAAGCGCTATCCAAGGGCAATGGAAATAGAATCACTTTACAAAAGTGAGTTCTCTGAAACATGCAGGAGGTTATTCGACAGAGGAGTTAAAGAGGGCGTTTTTTTGTCTGAGATAAACTTTGAATTGGTAACATTGATAGCCAACAAGCACATCAATATGCTGGAACCATCGAAAGCTTTTTCCAGTCATTCTCTGGTAGAGATATATAGTACGGTTGTTTATCTCTTTTTGAGAGGTATCAGTACTGATAAAGGACAAGAAATTATAAGACATTATGCTTTGACATCCAAAGTATTCCATTCATAAACATAAAATAAAGTAACAATCAAAATAATCTGTAAATGAAAAAATTATCGATAAGTAAGAAGATGCTGCTGGCAATACTTATACTATTGCCCTCAACGGATTTTACTTTGAGCGCCCAGGATACATTGAAACTGGATCTGAGTAAAGCCTTAGAGATCGCCTTGAGTGAAAATCCCACCGTAAAGGTTGCGAATAAAGAAATTGAAAAGAAAAAGTATGCCCAAAAAGGTGCCTATGCCCCACTGTTTCCTCAAATTAACTTTTCGGCCGATTATAACCGGACTTTGAAAAAGCAGGTTATGTATCTTGATGGATTCGGAGCCATGGGAGGAGGATCTGAAACTACAACACCCACTGAAGGAACAGAAACTATGGATATAAGTAAAGGAATTGAAGTAGGTCGTGATAATAACTGGAGCTATGGTTTTAATGCTTCCATGCCACTTGTTGCACCAACACTTTGGAAAAGCCTTACTATATCGGCCATTGATGTGGAACTTGCAGTTGAAAAGGCCCGTTCATCAAAAATAGCCATGGTAAATCAAGTAAAGAAAAGCTTCTATGGAGTGCTGCTGGCAAACGACTCTTACCGGGTTTTTAAAAGCAGTTACGACAATTCCATGGAAAACTACCAGGATATTAAGAAGAAGTTTGATCAGGGACTGGTTGCCGAATATGATTTGATTAGAGCAGATGTAAGTGTAAAGAATGCCATTCCAAATAT
>CAZOOH010000334.1:0-1707 GCA_964581375.1 uncultured Muribaculaceae bacterium | reverse complement strand
GGCACAAAGTGTCCTAGCTTCATCTAACTTTGATGTTGAAGTTAGAACTTACCTTGATGGCTCAAATATGAACCAAGCAGCACCTGCAATAGAAAATCAAGCTCGTGGATCAAAGATTCAGTTTCCATCCTCTGGTATTTCTAGTCAGTACAGTTTTGCTTATTACGCAGTGAATGATATCATCAAAGACAACTTACCACAAGGTTATGAGTTCGTGGTTCGTTCAAACATGAAAATTACTGCAATATTTTTTCCAAATGAAACTTCTGCTAACCCACGACATGTCGTTGTGTTCGCGGACTCAAGCAATAAAATAATCGAAGTCAAATATGTTGAACATGGTGCAAATGTTTCTGAACCAACGTTACTACCGAGTTTACCATTATTTGCAAAATACGCTGAAACTAAGTGGCTTACCTCAGGTAGTATCAGTTCTTTAGAAAACATTACAAGTAATCGTGTGTATTTCCTTCAATATGAAGAAGATACAACATCACATTATAATGTTACAGTAAATGGTGGATCAGGTGATGGATCATATTTATATAATACCGTCGTCACAGCAACACCAAATACACCAACTGAAGGTAATGTATTTAGTCACTGGGAAGATGCTAATGGAAATGTATTATCATCCAAACAAAATTATAAGTTCACCGTATTAGGCAGTGTAAGCATTCAAGCTGTTTTCGCAGCGACACCAGAAAATTTAGGTGCTATTATCAGCATGAGTGATGTTCTAAACCTAAGAGATGGCTATGTATCCTATAAAGGGCAAATTGACCTTCCAGCTGGTTATACAATAGTTGAATATGGTTTTATCTTTTCAAGAAGTTCTGAAGAGTTAATACTAAGTTCGTTAGGTGCAACGATTGTTCCATCGAACGTTCATAATGGTCAAACAGGAGAATTCTTAAGATCATTCCCTGAAAGTACATTTAACAGTGTTAGAGCTTATTTGATTGTTAAAAATGCTTCTAACGTAGAAGAAGTTGAGTATAGTGAGAATTACTTTAGAAATCCTAGAAATGTAGAAGTGTTAAGTTATCGAACAGGATTTACTACACAGACTGGGGCTAATTCTACCGAAAAAACGTCAATTTATGAGCCTAATGGAGAATACGATATTACTTGGACGGGTACGAAAACTTATGTAGAAACTGCCGAAAGTGGCCTTAATCCAGTAAGTATTAAGTTTGGTTCTGGTAGTGCTCGTGGAGTTTTAAGTTCTCCTTATAGTTACCAAAATCTTTCGAAGATTGATTTAAGTCTAAAATTATATGGAAGTGATGGTAACAAAGTTAATATCAAAGTCGGTAAATCTGGATTTGATTACGTTCAAGTGCAACAGCTTGAATTAGATAGTTCATTTAAATCCTATAGTGTTACTTTAAACCTAAACTCATTAGGTTTTACAGCTGATGATTTATTAAGTATAAGGATTGAAGCCTATAATGCATCAAACAATAGATTTTATCTAGATGATATCAAAGTTTACACATTATCTAGTATTGCACAGCATGAAGTAGTGATGAACAATTCAACCCCAGCATTTGAATTTGTAAAAAATAATTCAACTATTACTTACACTACTCCATCTAGGACAGGCTATACATTTGCTGGTTGGTTCACTGATTCTGAATTGACACAATCCTACAATGCATCTACCCCGGTCACACAGTCATTGGTTCTTTATGCTAAATGGAC
>CAZOOH010000333.1:0-1709 GCA_964581375.1 uncultured Muribaculaceae bacterium | reverse complement strand
AATGAATGTGATAATTGTGGTTTATGTGTTAAACAATGTCCGGTGGGCGCGATTAAATATAAGAATGGAAGACCTTACTGGACTATGAAATGTGAGAGTTGCATGAAGTGTATGAATAACTGCCCTAAAAAAGCAATTGAGACAGCTCACGGATTGTTTTTGGTTGTCAGTTTATTAAGTTCGGCAGCTACAGCATATATCTTGAACAAATTTATTGTACACCATTTCGATAATTACTTTTTACGACAAGCTATCTCGATGGCTATCTTTTTTATATTATTATGGTTGTCTTATAAACTTGAACATTTATTGCTGAGGTTTAGTTTTTTTGCCAAAACGGTTGCTTTCACTTCTTTAACTCACTATAAATTTTGGGGACGGTATAAGTCATCTTAATAATTATGAGCAATTTTAAAATTGTAGAAACGATATTATATGTGAGAGACCAGGAGTTAAGCACTCGCTTTTATACTAAAATACTGCGAAGAGAACCGGATTTGAATGTGCCGGGGATGACTCAGTTTAACTTTAATAATTCTTTCATTCTTGGTTTAATGCCAAATAATGGAATTGCAAAAATTATCTCCGGTGAAGCACCTCACCCTGACACCGGATTCGGTATTCCAAGGTGTGAATTATACCTTCATGTGTCAAATGTTTTATTGGAATTTGAAAACGCTAAAGAGGCGGGTGCAAAAATTATCTGCCCGATAGAGGAGAGAGAGTGGGGCGACACTGTTTGTTATTTTGCCGATCCGGATGGGCATATTTTAGCCTTTGCCGAAATGATTGAGGCTTCATAAAATGAGAAAATTTATGCAGATTTTTTTAATTGCTTTAGGTGGGTTTTTTAAATTTGAAAATTCAATACATAGTCCATTGTTCGAAGAACCGGAAAAAGTTTTGAAAATAATTGAAAAAAGAGGTGCTTAAATAGTTTAATTCTTATTGGTTCATGAAAAAGATTGTGCTTTTTATATTGCTTTTTGTCGGGGTCTGTTATTTAAATGAAATAACCGGGCAAAGTAAAAATCTTGCCGACAAATATGTAAATGAGTATAAGAAATACGAAAATGCATCAGTCCCATTAATTAAAGATAGCATTAAACATTTCGTTTACTTTGCCCGAGACAGGGAACTTATATATAATCATGTTTTTTTAAAAATGGAGTGGTTTACAGGTGCACAAATTATGTATCCATGGGCTCTTCTTGAACCGCAAAAAGGGGTATATGATTTTAATACAGTTGAGGAGGATTACGAATATTTAAAATCGTTTGGGAAAAAGTTATTCATACAATTTCAGGACGCCACTTTTAACCCAAAATTTAAAGCAGTTCCGGATTATTTATTGTCTGAAGAGTATGATGGAGGGGTTACTCCTCAATATTATGATAATGGAAAAATCGAAGGATGGGTTGCAAAAAGATGGAATCCGGAGGTTCAAAAGCGATTAGCCCTTTTACTCAAGGCGTTGGGCGAAAAATTTGACGGAAAAATAGAAGGGATAAATTTTCAAGAGAGTTCAATATCTGTCAACAGTAAATCGGATAAATCTTTTTCACCTGAAAAATATGTAGAATCATTAAAAATAAATATGTTAGCACTTAAAAAGGCTTTCCCTAATTCGACGACTATGCAGTATGCCAATTTTATGCCTGATGAGTGGCTGCCGGGTAATGATAAAGGGTATTTAAGGTCAATTTATA
>CAZOOH010000332.1:0-1711 GCA_964581375.1 uncultured Muribaculaceae bacterium | reverse complement strand
AAAAAATGAACTTACTTGGTTAATGTTACCGGGAACGATGTATAGGATAGTTTTGCGCCGGTATCTGTTTCCATCTCTACAGTAAATTGAACGGTTTGCGGCAGTTCCGGAGGGGCAGATTTTAGTTCAAGATACATTGCCGGTTGAGCCATTGACGACAGAGCGAGCCATTCGTCGATGGAGGTGGGGAGTACATCGGAAAAGCCATATATGAGTCTGTTTATTTGTGACGAAATAATAAAATGTGGGACATAATTAACAATTTTAAAATAATCATTAAGAATTTCACCTGAGTTTTTACCAAAAAGCACACTATTGGAAGTAATTATAATGTTTTTTATTGGGGTAAGTCTATATTCCATTGTAATTAGATCCGAAGAATAACTACCACTTTTGGTGTGTTTTTCTACACTTTGTCGATAGTCAATAAGAATTTGTGTTTCAATTTCGGTATTGTGCTTGTCTATTATATCTTTTTGTATTTCAAAAGGGAAAAAAATCGATGGCCAACTTTGATTTAAAAGGGTTGCCAAATCAAAATTTGATGTAATAATTGAAATGAAGAATCTATTGACAGGTATCTCGTTATTTGGTTTTGTATCGGCGTACTCATATATGTATGAATTTCCCACTAAGAAGCTCTTTTTTTCTCCCGGGTTTACGCACATATTAGTACAGTTTCTCGGTTTAAAATAGATAGATGTGTCAAAGCTATTTCCATTGTCTTTACGACAAGCGCATATTAAAAATAGTAAGGATAAGAGATAGATTTTTCTCATAAAATTGTTTAAAAGTAAGATGCAATTCTAATGCATTTCGCTGCATCAAAATCGTCTTACTGCCACAAAATTAATGAATTAATCCTTATTAAATCCTTATTTAATCCTTACCAAATCCTTATCTGGATGGCAATTTATACTCTTTGCACTCGAAAAAGTAAAATTTTCTTTGAATCTCTCCCTGAGAATCTTTGAGAATGAGTGAGTCGAGAGGTTGTACAGAGGCGAAAAAAGGAGATAGAATCTGCACTGTAGTACCTTTGGAAGCCTGTTTTCTCTGGTACCTGCTTGTAGTAACATAAATGGCACCTTTACCGTATAAGTGTGACAAATCTTTGTCGTCAAGGGCAAATTGGAAGGCTTTTTCGTTTATGACGTTTCCGGCGTAAATATGCTCGTCGAGGTAGAAGTTGAGTTCGGCAGATACTTTATACGAATTGTCGGAAAAAATGAAGTGGTCGGGGTATTGCTCTCTTATCGATTGCGTCTTAGTGGCGAGCTTGTCCCAACCCCACCATGTGTCGTCGGAATTGACTTTGATTGGCATCCATATAAGCTCGGCTACGATTGCCAGATGTACTGCCGCCGAAAAGATTGTCTGCCATCGGATGAATTTATCTGCCTTAATATACAATGCGGCAAGGACAGAGGCTGAGAGATATACGGGCATCAGCCAGTTGATTTTGACCCAGTAGATTAGTGCGACTCCTGTGAATAGGATGAACATGGGAAGGGCGAAGGAGGCGGCGAAGAGTTTGTTTCGTGGCGAAATTTCCTCTATGTGTACCGTTTCATTTTGTTTTTTCCCAAACCGGGGCAGATACTCTTTTATTGATTTGTATGTTATTGGGAAGAGGGCAAGGAAGAGGAGTGGGAGGGCGAGGGCAAGCTGTGAGCCGAAGTAGCCAAGGAAGAGTTTTGGTTCGAAATGG
>CAZOOH010000331.1:0-1715 GCA_964581375.1 uncultured Muribaculaceae bacterium | reverse complement strand
GTATATCGATTTCTTGTCTGATAATGATATTACGGGAGGTAACTCGGGTAGTGCTGTTTTAAACGCAAAGGGCGAACTTATTGGTCTTGCATTTGACGGTAACCGTGAATCGATGGCAGGAGACGCTTATTTCCAAAACGGTTATAATAAAATGGTCTCGGTAGATATTCGTTATGTATTGTGGATTATCGATAAATATGCAGGTGCTTCAAATATTCTTAATGAAATGAATATTATCCATAAATAGTTACTGCAAGGAATCCGGCTTATTTGGGCAGGATTTCCTGTAAAGATCTATATAGCTGTAAAATAAAAAGAGGCTGACCAAAACTGGTCAGCCTCTTTTATTTTAAATAGAAACTATTTCTTAATAAGTCCCATTTTTTCTAACAATGCTTCAGGTTTAGGATCTCTGCCGCGGAACTGACGATAAAGAACGTCGGCATCTCTCAGATTACCTTTTGAAAGGATGTTGTCTCTAAAAGAAGCAGCTACCTCTTTATTGAAAATTCCCTTCTCCTGGAAGAGTGAAAACGCATCTGCCTCAAGAACTTCGGCCCATTTATAACTGTAATATCCTGCCGAATATCCTCCGGCGAAAATGTGACTGAAGGATTGAGAGAAAGCTGCTGAATCTACTACAGGTAAAATCTGGCACTTTTTGACTGCCTCTCTTTCAAATTCAATTACAGATTTATTAACGGCAGATGTTTGATTATGCCAGGCCATATCGCTTATTCCATATGCCAATTGACGAACATTGGCGTATGCTGCAAGATAATTTTTTGAGTCTACAATTTTTTGGATTAACTCTTGAGGAATAACTTCGCCTGTTTCATAATGTTTGGCAAATGACTCCAGATAAGCTTTTTGAACAGCCCAGTTCTCCATGATTTGAGAAGGTAATTCAACAAAATCTCTCACAACATTTGTCCCTGTCAAACTTGGGTATGTACCTTGAGAAAGCATTCCGTGAAGAGCATGTCCGAATTCGTGTAAAAGTGTAGAAAATTCATCGAATGTGAGTAAGGACGGGCTCTTTTCTGTAGGTTTTGTAAAATTACATACAAGACTAACAAGTGGCCTGTATTCGTTTTTACCTACTTTATATTGCTCTCTGAATGATGTCATCCAGGCACCGCCTCTTTTGCTTGCTCTCGGGAAATAATCCAAATAGAGTAGAGCAACAAATTTGCCGGAGTCGTCTTTTACCTCAAATACTTTAACATCGGGATGATAAACAGGAATATTTTTATTTTCGATAAACTTTAACCCGTATAGAGAATCTGCAAGAGCGAAAACTGCCGCCTGTACATTCTCCAGTTTGAAATATGGTTTAAGAAGCTCATCGTTGAGTGCATACTTTTCGTTTTTATACTTTTCAGAATAATAGCTGAAGTCCCAAGGCATAATTTCGCCTGTAAAACCATTTTTATTGGCATAAGATTGAATCTGGGCAACCTCTTTCTTAGCAAACGGGATAGATTTTTCTAGTAAATCATTTAAAAAAGTGTTAACTTTTTCGGGAGTTTTGGCCATATTCTCCTCAAGAACATAGTCTGAGTAACGGTTGTATCCCAATAATTTAGCCTTCTCTAATCTTAAAGCAACAATTTTTTTCAGATTCTCTTGATTGTCAAACTCATCATTTAAACAACGCGAATTATAGGCTCTCCATAACTTTTCCTTAAGCTCCCTATTCTCGCTGTACTGCA
>CAZOOH010000330.1:0-1715 GCA_964581375.1 uncultured Muribaculaceae bacterium | reverse complement strand
AGAAAGTAATCTCTACATAAGACGAACCAATCTATTCAATCTTTATCATATTCACAACTGCAATAAAAGGAGGACCTAACAAATGCAAAGATTGTTTATAGCACAAAAACAGCTATATTTTGAACACTACAGTATATAACACACATTTTTCTTTTTTTTAAATTACTGTTTAACTTAGTTGATAATTCTTCATTTTAAAGCATTATTTTTAATTATTAGTCATTTTAATAGATAAATTTGGGCATAAATACCAATAATATACATGGAGTCTATAACTGTTCTCATTCTTGTTATAATATTAGTTGTCTATTTGAGACTAAACAGAACTAAACTGCTAGGCAAATGGGGGGAAAAGAAAGTATCTTTACTCCTAGGTTTGCTTGGTAATGGCTATAAGGTATTCAACGATGTTATCATTAGGAATGGGAACTGGACATCTCAGATAGATCATCTTATTATATCACATTATGGACTGTTTGTCATTGAGACGAAGAACTACAAAGGATGGATATATGGAGGAGTCGACCAAGAGCAATGGACTCAAAACATATGGGGGCATAAAACTTCACTCTCAAACCCAATAAGACAAAACAGAGGACATATAATGGCTTTGAAGAAGATACTTCCAGAATATTCAGTCAATCAGTATAAGTCCATCATAGTGTTTTCATCTAAAGCTAAATTGAAGACTCGTTTACCAAAGGAATTGAATGTCATATATACCTGGCAATTGCTATTTAGAATCAGATCATTCAAGGAGTATATTTTGTCAGATGAAAATATCAAAGATATAACAGCTGTTCTTCAATCCCAGATGTTAACAGACAAGGAATACAAGAAGATTCATGTGTCAAATGTGAAGCAGATCACTAAGAGAAAAGAAAATCTAGTGCAATCAGGCAAATGTCCAAGATGTGGGGGAGAACTAGTACTTAGAAAGGGACGCTATGGTCGTTTTTATGGTTGTTCCAATTATCCGAAATGTTCGTTTACATTAAAAAAAGAGTCCTGATTTAATACACGCTTATTTTGATATATGTATCTTTAATAGATAATTCTCTTTGAATTATAGGTAAATAAATAGTAATTATGCTGCAGAAAGCGATAGACATAGCAACAAAGGCACACGAAGGACAGGTAGACAAAGCCGGACAACCCTATATTGATCATCCACTACGTGTGATGAATATGGGAACAACCGACGAAGAAAAGATTGTAGGAGCGCTTCACGATGTAGTTGAGGATAGCGACTGGACATTTGAAGAATTGGCAGCAGAGGGATTTTCGATTGAGGTTATTGAAGCACTACGCTGCATTACGAAATTATCAGAAAACGAGCCATACGATAAGTTTATACAGCGTGTAAAGGCAAATCCCTTGGCTGCGAAGGTGAAACTCTATGATCTGACGGATAATATGGATATCCGTCGGTTGGCATATATCTCCGAGAAGGACGTTAAACGCTTGCGAAAGTATCTTAAAGCCTATAGACAGCTATTGGGCCAATCAGCCTACTCAATTGAAGTATGCCGGATTGAACACCCCAATGCATACAAGCCCTGGACACAAGAGGATGACGATATGTTAGTACTACTGTTTTCTGAAGGTAAAACCCTAAAAGAACTATCTGATATTTTTCAACGCAAGCCAGGTGCAATTATTTCTCGGATGAAGAAATTACAATTAGAATGAAAGCATCAATAATGAATCCTATT
>CAZOOH010000329.1:0-1718 GCA_964581375.1 uncultured Muribaculaceae bacterium | reverse complement strand
GAATACCTTATCGGCTCCACATATTTCAAACATAGATGGTGCAGCTCCATCGGAAGTTTTTAGTCCATTTTGAGCATAATCAAATGAGACAATTAATTTGTTTCCCGAAACACTCATTGACTTATAAACAGGCGATCGCTGCGATGCAAAATCTGTTTTACCGTATGTTTGGCCCAGTGCAAGATATGCAAGCCTGTAGCCGACATCTTTTTTGTTAATGGGATGAATGTCGGCGATGTTACCAATATCGTCATTTACCTCAATTGCAGTACCTGATATTTGTTTAGTAGCTTCGGCCTGAGAAAAACGCATCGCAGGATTTGAGTAATTTGTTCTGAAGTTCCACAATCGCTGGTATGGTGCAATTTGCGAAATGTAAACCGGAAACTGTGAGTTCCATATGCCTCTCCACCCATCAATCATTGTTTTAAGAAATTTAGGATAAATGTACGGCGAGCCTTGGTTATTCTCTCCCTGGTACCATATTACACCGGCAACAGGAATATTTTTCAAAGGATAAATCATTGCATTATAGGCGCTTCCCGGAAGAGAAGGGCTTCCGTCAGTATGACCGGCCGATCTCAGTTCGGCGTCAGCGGCAAGTTGTGCATCTGCCGAAACCCATTGTGAGTTCATCCATACTTCAATCGCGGTATTTCCCCAGTTTGATCCGATAAGGCCGATTGGCACCTGTATTTCCGAGAAGAGCTTTTGACCAAAGTAAAAACCGACTGCACTAAAATCGCCGGCAGTGGATGGCATACAAGGCATCCATTCAGCATCAAAACTGTCGGCTGGTGCAGATGCTGTTTTTCGCGACATATTCAAAAGCCTTATTTTCGGATAATTAGCATCTGCCGCAATTTGTGTCCCATTTTCGGAACTTCTTAAAAACATCTGCATATTGGATTGACCTGCGCAAATCCACACCTCTCCAACGAGAATATTTGAAAAAGTTTTTGTGTATTTTCCCTCAATTATGTTATAGAAGAAGATTTATTTGCATTATCTTATCGTGAGAATTTAAAAAGTCAGGATTCGTATATATTGGCAAAAAATAAAAAATATGGACCTTATCCCGGCTATGTAGAAGAGGTCTTTATGAAACCCGGCGGCGAAATTTTATTTGTAAACACCAATATGGGAAGCTCCTGGGTAGATGCCTACGGAAAAAGGTACGGAACTTTCAGCAGAGTGGCAAGTTTGAACGCAGGAAGAGATGGAGAGTACTCCTTCTCTGTTTTTGACAATAAAAGTTCCAAATACGCACTATATATGAACGAGAGGGTCTATGGTCCTTTTGATGCTATAATGTGGCACTATAGCGGCGAAGGAAACAGATCAATATTTACTGCAAAACTGCAAGAAAAGTTTTATATCTCTTTAAACGGGGTAATTTCCGGACCATTCGATAAAGTATCAAGTTTAAGAGTATTCGGAAAATGGAATACCTATAATATCTTATATTAATAAAACCGGAAGAGATCTGCATAAAAGCAGATACCGGAACTTGTACGGTTTAAGAAAATAAAAAAGAGCGTCCCTTTAAGGATGCTCTTATTTTTTGTGGAGAATAAGGGAGTCGAACCCTTGACCCCTTGCTTGCAAAGCAAGTGCTCTAGCCAACTGAGCTAATCCCCCAAGGATTTTTGTCAAGTAGTCTCGAGCGGAGTTGAACCGCTGACCCCTACATTATCAGTGTAGTGCTCTAACCAACT
>CAZOOH010000328.1:0-1722 GCA_964581375.1 uncultured Muribaculaceae bacterium | reverse complement strand
TCTTTATGAAAAACCTAAGAAAAACCAACATGCTTATTGTACAGATATAGATGGAGATGGTGACGTTAGAGTATTGTGTAACATTAGAGATAATGAATCTTGGATGGGTACTATGTTACATGAGTTTGGTCATGCTGTTTATTCTCAAGGACACGATATCCCTGAAAATCCATATTTCTTAAGAAATTCAGCTCACACATTTACAACTGAAGCAGTTGCTATGATCTTTGGCAGACTCTCTAGAAATCCAGAATGGATGAAACAAAATCTTGGAATTAGCGATGAGGAGAAGAGTAAAATTGCAGAGGATTGTTATAAATCATTGAAGTTACAACAGATGGTATTTAGCCGTTGGGTGCAAGTTGTTTATAGATTTGAAAAAGAGATGTATGCAAATCCTGATCAAGATCTAAATCAACTTTGGTGGACTTTAGTTGAAAAATATCAGATGTTGAAAAAACCTGAGGGAAGAAACTCTCCTGATTGGGCAACAAAAATTCACATTGCATTATATCCTTGCTACTATCATAATTACCAGTTAGGTGAACTTCTTGCATCACAAATGCACTACTACATTGTAGATAAGATTGTTAAATCTGGAGATTACAAAAATGAGTGTTATGTAGGCAATATTGAAATTGGTAAATGGATGTCTGAAAAGATATTTGCTCCAGGAATGAAGTATGAATGGAATGATATGATAGAAAGAGCAACTGGTGAAAAACTAACTGCAAAATATTTTGCAAAACAGTTTGTTGACTAAGTTCTAACAATGAATTATAAAAACAGCCACTGAATATTTTAGTGGCTGTTTTTTTATTGAAGGTTGAAGCACAGAAACGACTCTTTCCGTGGTAAACAAATTAATTCAACATCTTTTCCTAGTGCGACTCCCAAGTCACTTAACGAAGTACTGCTCTCCTTAAAAGCTAATTCAGGAGTATTATTGTTTGAACTAAGATGACAAAGTAAAAGTTGCTTCAATTTGTCATTATATATATCCTTTAATGCAGCGGCAGTTTGACTGTTACTTAAATGCCCGTGACCATTTTTAATTCTGTCAATTAATACTTGAGGATATGGCCCATTTTTTAGCATATGATCATCGTAATTAGACTCTAAGACAAGTCTTGTTGCCTTTCTTGCATACTCAACCATTTTTTCGGTTACTCTTCCTGCATCTGTAACTAGCACCAATGTCTCTTCTCCAGCTTCAATCATATAACCCAAATTCTCACTTCCATCGTGAGGAACCTCAAATGCAGTTACACCTATTCCACAAATTTCATATCTCTTCTCCTTTTCCATTACTTTTCTCGAAGCTGCCATTTTTCCAGCTGTACATGGATGAAATGCGAGAGAATTATGAATTTTCTCACTAGTATATACAGGTAATTTAAATCTCTCTGTAAGTGAGCCTAAATGTCTTATATGATCAATATGATCGTGAGTTATTAGTATAAAGTCGATCTCTTCAATAGCTATTCCAAATTCAGTTAACCTCTTTTTGATAGTTCTGCCACCTATGCCAGCGTCTATTAATAACGACTTACCCTGAAATTCAAAATAGTAGCAATTACCATCACTTCCACTTGCTAAACTAATAAATCTTGTTGTCTTTGAATGAACTACTGACATTGTTCGATCTCCTTTAGCTTCAAATCAATCTCCTTTTCAAATTCACTTTGTTGATCAATCATCAACGTATTGATTCCTAATTGC
>CAZOOH010000327.1:0-1731 GCA_964581375.1 uncultured Muribaculaceae bacterium | reverse complement strand
ATCACGAAGTTGCTCTACGGTATAAAAAGCAGTACCTCCGAAATTGTGACGAAGGCCTAATGTGTGACCTATTTCATGTGACGATACGAATCTTATAAGTTGGCCCATTAGTTCGGTGTCAAACAACATTTTTCTTGCACCCGGATCCGATGGACCGGCTTGTAGCATGTACCAGTTGTGAACCAAAGACATTACATTATGATACCAGTTTACATGGCTTTCAATAATTTCGCCCGATCTTGGGTCACTTACGTGAGGACCACTTGCATTTGCAACATCCGAAGGTTTATATACAATTGCACAATATCTTGCATCTTCTAAAGACCATGTTGAATCTTCCTGTTTGGTAGGAGCCATTTTTGCAACTATAGCATTTTTAAATCCGGCTTTTCTGAAAACAGGTTCCCAATCGTTGACCCCTTGAATCAAGTATGGCACCCACTCCTTTGGAGTAGCAGGATCGATATAATATACAATTTGTTTAGCCGGTTCAACCAATTCGCCCTTCATATATTTGTCAACATCCTCAGGTTTAGGTTCAAGTCTGAAACGTGTGATATATTGAACGTCTTTTACGCCTTGAGGATTCAAATCATAATCAACATATCTGTTTGCAAAATATCCAACTCTTTCATCATAAAGACGAGCTACCATCGGTTTTTCAGGTAGTACTACAAATGAACAGTTTAACTCAAAAGTAGCAGTTCCTGAATCGGTTCTGGCGTAAGTTTTAACTGTTTTAATTTCGGTATTGATAGGAAACGTTTTAACTGAGTTTATGTAAGAACTTTCTCTTACAAGCGGCCCCAATTTAAAAGTAGCTTTACTTCTTTTTGTAAAAAAGAAAGTCTCCGAATCACCTCCAAAAATATCTGAAATGTCAATAATGCTTCTTTTTTTATCGGCAGATACGGCTTTTATGTCAAATGAACCAACAATCGCCTGTAAACTCGATCTTTCCAAAGCTTTAAACATAGATTTTGTACTATCTTCCGATCTCTCTTTTGTAGAAATTTCCCTTAAGAAAATCTTATTGTTTGGTCCTTTTTCAAACCTAAACATAGATTCATTAATCTCATCGCCTGAATATCCGTCAAAAGAGCTTCTTACTCCTGCAGCAGCTTTAGATATTCTTGACACCATAATAATATCTCTGTTCAAAATATTCTCTCCAATTTCGAGGAAATATTTGCCATCTTGAACATAAACCGGAGTCATTCCAGGCATAGCTTTCACATCTGCCTTAAAGAATTTTTCAATTAAAACCGGACCCTTTTCAGGAGCCTTTTTAGTGGTATCTTTCGCAGGTGCGGCAGCGGCAGCCGGCGGAGGAGTTTTTTGATCTTTTCTGTTTCTTTGAGCCGACAATTCTCCTGCATTTAATAATACAAGGGAACTCAAAGTAAACACGCATAGTAATTTTTTAAATGACATATAGTTGTTTTTAGTGTTTGTGCTTAGACAATGATTGTACAAAAAAGTTAAACCAATCCGGCAAAACCCATAAATGCCAGAGCGAGAATTCCTGCAGTAATCAGAGCAATAGGAGCCCCTTTGAATACTTTTGGCACATTTACCAATTCAAGATGCTCCCTCAATCCGGCAAAAATTATCATTGCAACCCCGAATCCTACAGCGCTTGAAATAGCATAAACCAATGCTTCTGCCAAATTCAGCATATGAGGTTCTCCTCCGAAAGAGAACTCTTTCGTAACCACAATTAGTGCAACT
>CAZOOH010000326.1:0-1739 GCA_964581375.1 uncultured Muribaculaceae bacterium | reverse complement strand
ATGTTCTGGATAATCTCCGTCCTAAATAGAAGGTTATTCCCCAGACCAAAACAACTCCAAACACGATAAGCAAGATTAGTGGTGTTGCATATTTTATAACTACGCTCATTTTAATTGAAGCGACTCCAAAGGCAACAAGTAAGTCTGTGAATGTGCCACTTAATTTATTGGTTTGTTGTGGACAAATATATTCTGTAACTCCTGTTTTATCGAAAATCTTTTTAGACATTAATCCTACAATAAATGCACAGGAAAACACAGGAAGCTCTAGTTTAGGAGCATATGATTTTACACCCACACTTATAAGGTATCCCAAAAAAGCAATTACAAATATAAACGCAAGATGAAAAGCAAGAGAATCAACTGCAATAGATGATGTTGTAGACTCCCCAGCACTCTCTCTCCTCTCCTTTGGAATTAAACCCGTTCTCAAATCGTGAGGTAACTCAGAAAAGTCCTTAATAAAACAGGTATCTCCTCTTCTTGCTGCCATCTTTATAAACATCAATCCAACAACGATAGCCAGAACAATACCTACAGTCGCAGTAGTCATCCCTAGGCTGGTAGCATCTTCCCATCCCAAATTATTAAACGCAGCACCAATAGCCGCAGCAGTTCCATGACCTCCGTAAAAACCTGTTGGTAACATTATCCCAAAGGCTGGATTAAGATTTGGCCAAACTACACTTAACACTAATAGTCCAAAAAGCCCAGCAATAGACCACTGAAGTAACATTCCCAACTGAGCGTATGCCCAAATGGAACCAACCCTGCCTTTCACTTCATTCATTGAAAATTTTGGAGAAGCTAGAGGGAGAGACGCAAATACAAGTGCAATCAAAACCGCTGAGTAAGTACCTAGCTGATTTGAGAAGGGAAGCCACTGCAAGCCATTTGCACCTAAAATAAGGCCAAGAGTACCTGCAATAAGGCTCGGTGGAATAAAGAGCTTTTGAATGAGTTTTACTTTAGTACGTAAGAGCTGCCCAATTAGTAGTAGCCCCAGGATAAGTCCAAAATCGGTAAAAAGGGTCCATGGACCATAGGGAGTTGTTGTCATTGTTAAGTTGAAGTTTAGGTAATAATTTATCAAATATAAATAAAATGGTCTGATTATTGATTGAACAAGAAAAAATATAAATTTGTATCCATTTGGTTATGAATAGCTCATTAAAAAAAATACACTTGCTAAAATACTTCTCGTTAGTAATTTCGCTCTTAGCAATTACTACATTTAAGGCTGAAGCTCAAACAAATGGCTATCCACTCAATTATAAAATTGAGGGCAAAGACACTGTATATCTAATTTACATGAGAGAGCTATACTTCTTTAACAGACCAGTAAATAAAAATAGCAGACAGTGGCGAAATTATTACAGACTTGTTTATAACTTCAAAAAAGTATATCCCTACGCACTTATTGCCCGAGACAAAATCCACCAAGCAGATAGCATAATTGCAGCAAGAAACTACAAGGGAGGACAAAGAGAGAGATTCATTAAACAGTTCGAAAACGAACTCTTTTCGGAATTCGAAAAACCTCTAAAGAAAATGACAATATCGCAGGGGAAACTCCTCCTTAAATTAATTGATAGAGAAGTTGGGCAAAGCTCCTATTATCTTATTAAGAATTACCGAGGTGGATTTACTGCATTTTTCTGGCAAGGAATTGCTCGAATTTTTGGATCAAATCTCAAAACGCCATACGATAAATTTGGCGAAGACAAGGCTATTGAAGA
>CAZOOH010000325.1:0-1739 GCA_964581375.1 uncultured Muribaculaceae bacterium | reverse complement strand
CTAGCCCCAATCCGGCACCGGAAATGGTCGCAAAAAAATATGTAGGAATATCCCAACCTCTATTTTTGACCCTCTCTGCCTTTTTAAATATGGCAGTAAAATCTTCGTCCTGATACATGTTCCGCTTCTTTGCAGCCTTTATATCCGGGGTTCCATCTGGTGTATTTGGAATTATTAGTGAAGAGTAATAAGTTTCATATGTTTGCCAAACCTCTTTAATAGCAATTTCTAATGCAATTTTTTGTTCAATACCTCTTTTGTCGGTAGTAGGGCTTAACTGTAAATATTTCTTTAAATTTTCAACTGCCTTGACAATATATTTAGCATCTACAGGTTTAGTAATTCCTATATTCTTATATAATACAGAAAGATTATAATAAATGTCGGCAGCATTTGGATCACTAATAGTAATTTGTTCTAATATGGCAATTGCCTCAAGAAATTTTACCTTTTGAGCCTCAATGTCATTTATTTCACCTGCTTGTTCAATTAAAACTCCAGCCTTTACAAAATTTTCATAACCGGCTCTTGAGAGTTGATTGTTTTGTGCAGAAATACCTCCGCCTAACATTAATGTTAAAAAAGTTATAAATAGAAGTTTTTTCATGATATGAATTTTTATTAATTAATCACCTTTTTATGAGATCGGTATCCAAGAGTCTTCTTTGTTTAATTAACTCATCTGTATTTGTAAGTTGTTCGTTTATCTTAAGTTGAATGTAGTTAAGGCTGTTCCATTTTTTCTGATCGACACAATATTTTTTTTCAAAATAGTTCTGCATTCTATTCATTGAGTGATATTTCATATACTTTTCGACCTCCTCGGTTGATTTTCGAATAATTGGATTAACCGGAACAATTGTTGGTAGAAAAGACTTAAAATCACCGGTATTGTCAATTTCAATCCTTTTTCCGATTGCTTCGGGTACCTCACCATTTAATGTTATGTTTGCAAATGATTTTGATATCTCCATCAATCCTTCGGATAACCTCTTTTCATCTTTAACATCTGCACCTAAAAAATATGAACCAAACTCTTTGGCTTTAGCCGCATAACTAAGACCAGCAGTTGCCAATGAAACTTTTAAAATAGAGACAGAAGAAATCTCAGCTATTAATTTACTGTGATCCTGAATTTCGTTAAGTGGATCTTTTTTGGAAAAGTAAGCTGTTATATTATCATATTCGCCTTCAATCCATACTCCCGATGCATTAAAAGTAAAAGTCTTGATCCCTGATATAGCGCCGGCTAAGCTTGCCTGGCCCCCTCCTTTTGAATGGCCGGTTAAGATGACTTTATCTTTCAACTCCGGGGGTAAATTTTTTAACAGTTCACCAACGACATATGCATTTGAAAATTGTTCGGAGTGTTGTCCGGAAGCATTATTTGCGTTCTCATTCCAATCATCGAAAGATGTTGTAGAACCCCTGAATGAAATTACATATTTGTCTTTATTCTCATCATAATACATTTTTGCAAAGAAGTCATCATTTAGCTTGTTCAGGTCTTCGAGGGCAGATGCGACTTGTTTTAAATCTCCGGCCTCATCAGGATATTCAATCAGCTTGTAATCGGAACAACTACCAATTATAGCGCCTGGATCATAAACATCATTTGCTAGAACTGCAAAATCTAAAGTGTCTTTTTTAACACTACTTTTAAATTTTGATATTTCCTTAACTAGATTATCTCGTGAACTTTTAACAAATGCATTATATTCATCCAATGCTCTTCTGTC
>CAZOOH010000324.1:0-1771 GCA_964581375.1 uncultured Muribaculaceae bacterium | reverse complement strand
GCCGAATTTATCGACTGTAAGGTTTTTTGCCGCTCCTGCAACGTTAGGGTGGCGGATTGTGGTAACTATAGGGAGTGCAGGATCGGCTGTGTTAATTACAACTACTCCCGCTTTGGTAGCTACGTAGAGTTTTGTTCCGTAAAGCAAAATTCCTTCGGCGTCGGTTCCAACTGAAATTGATTTTTTATACTGAAGTGTAGTTGCATCAAATACTGCAACATAGGAGTTTATGTATTCGTAAAAGTAATTGGAATTTACTATGTATTCGGTACTCCAGTTTGTTACGTAAAGATTGGCAGCATCGCCGGTTACTGCTCTTGGATTTGACAAGTGCGAAGTAATTGCCGTCCCCTGTTTTACTGCTGTCTTGGCGTCAATAATTTCTATTTTGTCGGGATAGTTGCACACCAGAAGTGCTTGTTTTGCGCTGTTTACCCATCCGGAAATTATTGTGGCTCCTATACTTATGCCTCCGTTTGCGGTTTCATAGACTCTGTTTGTGATTGTGTTTGTGGTTTCGTCATAGAGCGAAAGACTTGCCGACTGCTCGGAGAAGTTACCCTGGTTTATTATGATAACCTGATTCTCGGATTGAAGCACCGGGGTTTCATCTTTTGTACAGGAGGTAAATGTTGCGGCAAATAGTGTGGCTGTTGTTATTGCCACAATTGTGTGCAGGCGGGATAATTTACGGGTAAGTGTAAACATAATTTTTGAATGTGTTTTATTTTGATTTTTTAGAAATTCCACTGAAGCGAAGCCCGGAGATTTGTTCCCGGCATTGCATAGAACTTTATGTTCTGGTACTGTTTGTTTGCCAGGTTCATCACTTTGGCTGTTGTTGTCCATTTGTATCCAAACATTTTGAACTTATAGATTGCCCCGGCATCGAAAACTACGTAGGCGGGCATTATGTCGAATATATCGACTGTGGTGCGGCGGCCTGTGAAAAGGGTTGTGAGGAAGAGTGTGAGGCCTGAGTGCTCTCCTTTTATTGTTGTGTTAAACTGGTGGTGAGGTTGGTATGCGAGTTGACGGCCTACGGATGGGTCTTCGTTCATAAGTGATTCGAGCATACGGATGTTCGAGTAGTTGTAGTTCATGTTGACGCCGCACCTCCAGCTCTCAATATTGCGGCTCACCTTTATGCCTGCCTCTAATCCGGTCGAGAGAACCGAAGGGATGTTTTGAGGCCGCCACACAGAGCCCGCCGGGAGCCAGCGAATCCAATCCGTAACATCGCTCCTGTAAACTGTAAACCAAGCATCTGCATTGATACGCTCTGTTAAAAAGGAGTAATCGGCACCTGTTTCGGCAGTAACTGATTTTTCCGATTTTAAGTATAGATTGTTACTTCCCCAATAGCGATCATTTAATGTTGGTACTTTTATGCTTCTTGAAACTGACCCCCTCAGGCTTAAAGAGTGCCTGATACCTGTGTTAACTATGAATTTCGCATCGAATGAGGGCATCAGAGGAGCATTAACTCCGGTAACCCACATCTGCCTGACTCCTGCTGAGAGGATCAAATTTCGCAAAGGAATAAACCGTGTAAGGGCAAATATATTTGTTCTGAATTCGTATGTATCGGAATCATAGGAATATACGCGTGGTTTTGTATAATCGCTTGATATTCCTGCTTTAATAGAAAAATTCTTGATTGTATAGTCGCTTTCAATTAGTGCAGATACTTTGTTTGCTGCAATTATATCGCTTTTATATTCTTGATTATTACAAGCATAGGAGATTGATGTTGTGTATCTGAATTTTC
>CAZOOH010000323.1:0-1772 GCA_964581375.1 uncultured Muribaculaceae bacterium | reverse complement strand
TAGATGGAAGCTGCCCGCAAGGGCAGCTTTTTTCTTTTGCCTTTATATTGCACATCATTTTCAAATTCAATGCATTATAAAATGAAACTCAAAAAAATGGTAAACATTTTTTGAGTTTTGATTTTTAACTATCAGAAAATCAAAAATATGTGTAATATAAAGGCGAAAGAAAACCTGCTGCGCCTCCAAAACTGGCACGCATGTTGTTTTACTCGTTTTGTTCTCAATATCAGTTATCTAACATATTTTATTTTTGACAATGAAAAGGAATTTCGTGTTGGCGATAGCCATTGGTCTTACTCAACTTGCAATTGCCCAAAGCGCCGTTTCGGGCAGGGTTATCAACTCTCAAAGCAGGGAAGCCGTTCCCTACGTGAGCATTGGAATTGAAAACAGAGCCACCGGAACAGTATCCAACGTAAAAGGTGAATTTTTTCTGAAGCTTCGTGCAGATATCTCATCTGCCGACAGCGTTACTTTTTCGTCAATTGGCTATAAAACAATGAAGTTTTCGGTAAGTGAACTCCAAAGGAATGATAATGTGGTATATATGATTCTGGAAACATATAATCTGCAAGAAATTATCGTCACAAACCGACCAGCAAAAGAGGTAATTTTAGGCAGAAGTTCAGCCGGCTCAGGATTCTTTGAATGCCCGTTCTTCATATCTCACGAAATCCAATCAAGCGACCGAATCAGCAGGGAAATCGGTATGCTCTTCACAACTAAGAGTGATTGCCGTTTAAATAGTCTTAACTTTTTCATTAAAAGGAATAATTACGAAAGCGTCAAATTCCGTCTTACGTTTTACTCCGTAGAGAATGATATGCCAAAAGATATAATCGTTAATCAAGAGATCATATTCGATGTAAAAGAGCAATATAAAGGGTGGTTTAAAGTCGATTTACAGCCATATTGTATATTCATCAACAAAAGAGACTCATTTGTAGTTACACTAACCCTCTTGGAAGATCAGCTTATTTCCAACCGCAACTGGTTCTCCTTCCCCGGCGCACTAATTTCCGATTACAACGTTTACCGTAAAGATAAAGCGATGGACAAATGGACCAAAAACAAATACGCGATTAGTATGTACCTCGAAGCAACTGCTATTCTTTAGCCTTTATATTGCACAACGTATTTAAATTCAATGCCTTAAAAAGTGAAACTCAAAAACTTACAGGAAAGTTTTTGAGTTTTGATTTCCAATAACATGAAAATCAATAATATGTGCAATATAAAGGCGAAAGAAAAGGCAAAAAAAAAGCTGCCCCGAAAGGCAGCTTATATTTTTGAAAGAACAAGAATTACTTCTTGATGTTTTTGTATCTGTTAAGGAATTTATCAACGCGACCGGCAGTATCCACCAATTTCATCTTACCGGTATAGAACGGATGTGATGTATTAGAAATTTCGACCTTTATTACAGGGTACTCAACGCCCTCATGAACAATTGTTTCCCTTGTGTTAGCACAAGAGCGTGTAATAAACACGTGCTCGTTTGACATATCCTTGAAAGCTACAAGACGGTAGGTTTCGGGATGTATTCCTTTTTTCATTTCTCTTCTTTTTAAAATTTGTTGGGCTGCAAAGATAAAAATAATTTGCTCACTGCCAAAATTATTGTCTGTTTCCTGCAAACTTGGCAAGTAATTTAAGAACCTCAAGGTAGAGCCAAATCAGAGTGACCATCAAGCCAAATGCACCATACCACTCCATATATTTTGGAGCACCGGCCTCGGCTGCCTTCTCAATAAAATTGAAGTCCATCA
>CAZOOH010000322.1:0-1797 GCA_964581375.1 uncultured Muribaculaceae bacterium | reverse complement strand
ATCTATTAATGAAATAAGATAATTAAAGGTGTTTTTGGTACGCTTGTTAAATTCAACACTCTTAGAAATATAATAATCGGCTTCTTTAAAATTTAATTCCGCTTTATTAATTTTTCCCAAATAATTATATACCATACCAATTATATAATCCTCTTTTAGATGGTGCAAATTAAATAAAGCCTCTGCCTTTTTAAATAAATTAAAAGAGAGTGTATCGTTTCGGTTCATCGAATACCTTACAACTCCCCAATAAGAAATTGATCTGTAGTAGTTATAATAGTCATTTGTATTTGAATACCATTCTGCTACATTCTTAATTAATGAATCATTTGCAAAATCTAAACTGTTTTTATCTATCGCAATAGTTTGCAAAAGATTATAATATGACTCATTTTCAACAGAAAGTTCATTTGGATTTAAAGCTCTTAAAGAGTCAAGTGCAATTTTAGGTTTGAAAGAAAGAATTGAGTCTAAACCTTTTAAAATGGCTGAGTCCGACGCCGTCACACCTTTATCTGAACATGAATAGATTAGAATAGATATTAATACCAGGAGCAGATTTTTTTTTCATATATTCAATTTATGTCCAAATATATGAATAAAAAAACATTCATTTAACCCTCCCCTGTAAAGGTTAAATGAATGTTCAACATCTTTTAAAAATTTTACGCCTTTTTATAAAATGTTAGCTCTTGTGTTATTCTGCCTACTAAAAGTAGATTTGAAAATACCCAAAATAACTTCTAGATGTTTTAACTCTCAATGTATAGTTTCCAGGTTTAAGACCTGCGATTGATACAGTAATAGTACCAGATGTTTTTATTGCTTGACTCTCTTTCTCCACAATATTTCCCAACTCATCCTCGATTGTCAGTGTTGCGGTTCCCTTGAAATTCTGAATATATACTGTGAGAGATTGTCCGTCATAGAATGCCTGAAGAAATTCTTGTGAAAGAGATTTTGGCCTTGCCTCAGTTGTTTCAGTCAACGGTAAAATAACTTCTTGTGCTGAAAGACTGCTTGAAGTAAGTGAGAAAGAAGAAAGAGCCAGAGCTGATAAAACGATAACTTTTGTTTTCATAAGAATATTGTTTGTTTTTTTGTTTTTTATTTCTGATGCAAATCTATGCACAAAAAGACAGTTTAGATACCTATTATTACGCGCATAATTTTTTTAGCGCCTTTTTAGAGCTTAAATACCTGAATTTATGATGTTTGGAAAATGAATTTAGCGCTTTAAAAACAGGCTTATTCAAGGATTTTTAATAAATTCTCCTTGTTTTCTGGAGAAATTATCTCCGAAGCAGCCACTTTTTTCTTGATATATGACTTATTTCCGCGGATACTTGAAGGGGTAGAGTTGAGAATTTGGGCTATGAAGTTTGTGTTGTTCCCCTGTTGCAAAAGAACAATTATTAAGCGCTCCTGATCGGTAAACTCTTCCAGATGTTTCAACAGAGGGAAACTTTCAATAAAGGCTTCGCTGTTTGTAATTGCCGATAATCGACTGCGGAAGGATTTTTTCACTTTAGCAATCGCAGCGTTTATTTCATCAATTTCTACTATAGAATTCTTTTTTGCCCTCACAGAAATCAGGTATACCTCATCGGTAAATTGTGTCAGTAACCCTGTTGTGGCATTAAGTGTCTCCTTAATAAGTTCTGTTTTCTGTAGTTTCTCCTGATTAACTTCGGCAATCTGCTTCTCCTTTTTAAGCAACTTCATCCTTAACCTAAGTAAGAAGAATAGCACACCTACAATTATTGCCGATAATCCTAACATTATTCCAAAGAATCG
>CAZOOH010000321.1:0-1826 GCA_964581375.1 uncultured Muribaculaceae bacterium | reverse complement strand
ATTGATGGTTTTTAGAACTTCATAAATAGCTTCTGTAGTAAAGAATTTTGTACAAGCCATATCTTCCTTATCACGTGCTCCATACATACGTGCATGCTGTAGTACTGTATCCATTTGGAATTTTTTTGGGTCACGACCATAGAAGAAGCAAAGCATATTGTCTATAGTTATACCACGGTCAAGAATACTACCACCTATAAAAAAGTTCAATGCCTGTTCCAATTTTAGCTGACCTTTGTCGTTCAACAGTGTAGCAACTTTGCCTGGTTCTTCTGAGTTTACAACATTTATTGTATAATCATTGTATTCCAAAATACGTTTTACTTCTGCTTCTATTTCGGCGAATGTTGGGAACTTCTCGCTAATCAGTTCATATTTATTGCCCAATTCATTGCTATATTTCAGACTCTCATAGGCTTCGCTCTCAAGGTCGAGAATATGCAAATCTGCATTCCCCTTATTTAGGAAAGCGTTCTTTATATCTTCGATAATCCCTGAAATAAGTTCCTCTTGCCAAGTATGGTTCTTTTTCGATATTTCGCAGTGAATAAGGCAGCTTGAATAATACTTCTTGTTAGCTTTCTTTTTTACTTGAATAGTACGAACAGCGGCAGCAAACAAATAGCATACTACTGCATAGTTCAGAGAATCAAGATTGTCTGAATGTGCTTTCGAATCAAGATACCACTCATTTCTATCAGATAGAATGGAGATACACAAGTCCGAAACAGGCTGAAACAAACAGCTATACATTGAGTTTTCATCCTCACTCAGTTCATAGTATTGACGACCGCCAATATAACGTTTGTGTATAGGTACAAGACCTGTAAAGCGAGGTAACCAGGGTGATGCTTCTTCTCCTTCGCGGAGCTGTACCGTACCATCAGGTTGTAAGAATAGGGAATATGGAGTAGCAGTAATCTGCAGATATCTACAATATGAAGGTAGCTTGATGAAGTTTTCGATATGCTCGGCAATTTTCAACAACGACATTTCGCCTTTACGTTTATAATATGCTCGGCTAGCAAAGTCGGCCTCGTCATCGCATACCAACACCTTTTTATTTCGAATTAGCTCATTCTTCTCAAACAAATCATTGAGATATGTCAAGTTAGTATTTTCTTTTTTTACTACAATAATGAATTTGTTTGCAGGGTCATTTAGCTGATAATCGCTCAATCCACCTTTTTTGTACAAATCGAGAATATCCCAAACGGTAATTACTACCTTTTGATTGTAAGTTTGGTCATCTTTGAAGAAACGAAAATCCCTATTAAGTCGTTCAATTGTCTGCATTGTCAAGGTATTAGTGCCTTTTGTCATCACTACAGCAATATCTATACCTCGGTCAAAGCATAGCCCCATTATACTTAGGAAAGTGTCGGTTTTGCCACACTGCACTTTACCAAGAAGAAGGCAAGGTTGGCTAGCATTATCAGCAGTAGTCATCAGTTGATCCGTCATTTCCCTAACGACCTGTTCCTTTTCATCTGTCATAAATGGATTGTGTGCAGCCATTGTACCGAAAATGTATTCCGTACTAGGAATAGCACTCTCTCGTTCAATCCTTTTTTTTTCGGCTTTCACCCAATCTGGAATTGGGTTTCCTTTAATTTCCAGGAATTCAATGTAATCATTGCATTCCCCTATATTAGAGAATGTTTGTACCATATTACTTTATTTTAAGTATTCAAAGTATGAATTGGTTTCAACATAGTCCAACTCTGAGTAATTTGGATTATTCAGGAAGAAAGACTTAGTATATACTTGTTTTGCAACATCCGTATATTTTTCTTGTTTTACCATCTGGTAAACTCCCAGTCTTG
>CAZOOH010000320.1:0-1829 GCA_964581375.1 uncultured Muribaculaceae bacterium | reverse complement strand
CACACCCCCAATTTGCTCGCATGTAAATGGTTTGTCTTTCAATAAGAATTGAATCGCCTCAAACGGTGAAGAAAAAGTCTGGCTAACCGTAACATTGTATCTAGATAAGGCACGATTGTTGTAAGACAATTGAAATGGAAGGCTTTTCAATACCTTATCCAACGACTGCCTGTATGCTTCTATTTTTAATTCCTGCGAAAAGGCAAGAATTTCGAAAAAACAAAAGAGAATAATTATTCCAAATCTCTTAATCAATTATCTAATTTTTAATTTAATTCCAAAAGGTTTACCAACAATCTCCAGCACTTGTTCCGGATCTTTCAATTTAGAAAAATTACCCGTATAAATATAATCTATATTTTCGGGAACCTGAATATCAATATTATATTGACGCTCTATCTCCTCAATTACCTGATATAAAGGGGTGGAGATAAAAACGAATTTATCTTCTGTCCAACAGATAATCTGGTTTGCATCCGGCAAATAATTGGTTAACAATCTGCCTTCAGAAGCAGACACCTGCATGCCAGATTCTAGTGTGGCAGTTTGTCCATTACTTTTTACTTGCACTCTGCCTGTAACACAGGTTGCCTTAAATACACCGGCTCTGTCAAATACATTAAAGGAGGTACCTAATACCTGTACTACACCACCAGATGAATGTACCTCAAATTTTTCTCCACGTTTTACTTTAAAAAAAGCTTCACCTTGTAAAGAAACACTTCTTGACACATACCACCAACCCGGTTTATAGGTAAGCTTGCTATCTGCATTCAAGATCACTTGCGAACCATCAGGCAATTTAACCAGCCGATGCACTCCTCTAGGTGCCATCTCTTCTCTTGTCGTAAAGAATGCGAGAGAAGCAAACAATACTGCAATCAAAACGGAAGCTGCCACAGAATAGAAAAAAGCGGGTCGTTTTAAAAAAGGAATCGTTTTTTCTGGATAGGCAGATTCTTGTAGTCCCTCAAAATGCACGTTCCAGATTTCCTTTTTACTCTTGGACCAATGGGGATCTATTTTAATATTTTCTATCTTCATTTTATTATTGTTTAAAGAAGTTTTGATCTAAGAACTCGTAGAGTTTCTGTAATTCTTTTTTCAACAGCTTTAACACTGATATTAAGTCTCTCAGCTATCTCGTTATACTTCAGTTCATCATTCCGGCTCATCAAAAAGGTTGTTCGTTGCGACTCTGAGAGTTGTTCCAATGCTTTTGCATATTGCTGTTTTAATTCTTCATACAGCAATTGATCCTGAGGAGAGATATTTTCGGATTCAAGTTTCATATTTTGCGCAAAGCCGATTTGAACAGTCTTTTTTCTGTAGTCACTGACAACACAATCTCCTGCAATTTTATAAAGCAGAGGCTTTATAAAATCCAAAGTTAGCTTTGTTCGTTTTTCCCAGACCCGCATAAATACCTCCTGTGCCAGATCGGATGCCGTTTCTTCATCTCCGCACCGGTAAAATATATAACGTCTAACTTCTTCGAAGTGGTTATCAAATATAAATTTAAAATCTGCTTTATCCAGCACGGTAATTTCAACTTTTATTATAAACCGTTTATGAAGGCAGATACCCTACGGTTTATTCATATTAAATAAACAATTTATAGATTACAAAGATTGCTTGACTATTCTTAAAAATAGTAATAAGTTCTCTTCTATATAGGATTTGGCAACAGAAATCCAGCTCCCCATTACCCATTATTTGGGCAGTGTAAACCAAATTCAGTTCGAGTCAGTATACATTAAAAAAGGTGCAAAAAAATTTGCACCTTTTTTAATCAGTCAAAACATTTATTATTTTGCTTTCTCACGAAA
>CAZOOH010000319.1:0-1832 GCA_964581375.1 uncultured Muribaculaceae bacterium | reverse complement strand
ATACTGCTCCTAAAGCATTTGTAAGAAAACCTGTAGCCGAAGCTCTTCTGGAAGCTGAAAACAAACTCAATAATGAGGGCTTGGGTCTTAAAATTTTTGATGCATACAGGCCTTACGCGGCAACTCTCTATTTTTATAAAGTGCATCCGGATACAAATTTTGTCGCTGCTCCGTGGAAAGGCTCTATTCACAACAGGGGTTGTGCCGTAGATTTGACACTAATTGACATTGTTACCGGACAGGAGTTGCCTATGCCTACTGCTTTTGACGAATTTACCGATAAAGCCGCCATTACTTATATGGATCTTGAACCTAACATTCTTGCGAACAGAGAAAAGCTGATTTCAGTAATGAAGTCTGTAGGTTTTGATACCTATGAATTTGAGTGGTGGCACTTTAATTTCAAAGGGAGAGAAAAGTACAAAATAATGGATATCTCTTTCGAAGATTTGGAAAAATTTGATTTTAAATCTATAAAATAGTTGTTTGGATTTTACTTTTTAAGACTTTAAAATTTTTAATATAATATTTTATGAAGAAAAAAATTGCTCTTGTATTTTGTATTGCTTTAATGTCGGCAACCGGTCTCTACGGACAAATTACTAAGTATAATGTCAATAAAATTTTTTATCCTGCTTATCATCAGGAAGAGAGGCATCCTATTACTTTTCCGAAAGTAGACGGTTATTTTGTTCTTGTTTGTGATTTCCATACTCATACCATGTTTTCGGATGGTCTCGTATGGCCTGAATATCGTGTTGCCGAAGCCTGGTGCGACGGGTTGGATGCTCTGGCAATTACAGACCACATTGAGTATCTGCCTTACAAAAAATACCTGAACTCTGATCATAATACCTCTTATGAAATCGCTAAGCCTGCTGCGGACAAGCTTGGATTTATGCTGGTGAGGGCTGCTGAAATTACCCGAAAGCAAGCTGTGTTTGGTCATTTTAACGCATTGTTTATAAAAGACGCAAATGCAATTGCTCTGGAAGATCCTAAGGCCTCAATTCAGGAGGCAAAGAATCAAGGCGCATTTGTTGTTTGGAATCATCCGGGATGGGCTGTAGATTCTACCTATTTCAAGGAATTTCAGGAAGATCTTCTTAAAAACAAATTATTTGACGGTATTGAGGTGTACAACAGCGCAGAGTTTTATCCGAGGGCATTATCCTGGGCAATTGACAAAAATCTTACAGTTCTGGCTACCTCCGATGTTCACGGCACAATTGACGATAAAATGCTTGCAAATGAGTGTGCTAAAAGACCTGCCACTCTTGTTTTGGCAAAAGAGCGTTCTTTAGATGGAATTAAGGAGGCATTGTTTGCCGGCAGAACTCTCGCATTTTTTCACAACTCTATTGCCGGGAAAGAGTCCCTTGCACATGAATTTGTAAAGGCATGTATTATCCCGGAAAAAGTTTGGTCTAATGATAAAAATGCAACTTGGTTGTTAAAGAATGAAGGTGATATAATTTTCAATTTCACAGTCGGAAAAAATACTTATTTATTACCGGCAAAATCTACAATAACAATCTCATTACCCGTTTTATCCAAAAGTATTACTCTAAAATTTAACAATATTTTTATATATGAAAACACCACTTTGGCACACGATTTGCAACTTAATTAGTCAAGAAGAGTTTTTCATAGTTTAAGTTTTAGGTTAAGTTAGCAAAAGAGGCTGTCCATAAAAAAGGCAGCCTCTTCTTGTTTGATATATAGAATTATTAAAAAAATTGTTATATTTGCCGGCCTTTTCTCGGGAAGATTAGGAAGTTTAATTAATAATAACTTTAAAAAACAGTAATATGGCTGTAAAAATTCGTCTT
>CAZOOH010000318.1:0-1841 GCA_964581375.1 uncultured Muribaculaceae bacterium | reverse complement strand
TTGCCATTGTATATACCATGCCTGAGTATGCACTCTCCAAATCGCCGATTGGGAAATCCGCCTTAT
Organism: uncultured Muribaculaceae bacterium; assembly: GCA_964581375.1. Taxonomy (GTDB): domain Bacteria; phylum Bacteroidota; class Bacteroidia; order Bacteroidales; family UBA932; genus JAFIHK01. The sequence continues at coordinate 1,775 of CAZOOH010000318.1, read as the reverse complement.
ATTTGGCTAATAGAGCCTCCTTTTTTGCTACATCTGTCTCAAAATAGAGTTTCTCAATAATTAAACTTGACGCCAACTGCCCTTTTGGAAAGAGCTTTAATGCGATATTATTTATGCTGTCGCGCTTTAAATCATCTCTTTTTACTCTGTAATAAGTTGAGAGCAAGATGTAATTATTTTCTACTTTTGAGTTAATGAGAGTTTCTATCTTTTGTTTAAGTGCTGCAGGGTCTTTTTCATTAACTAATGACATAAGTTCAGGATCGTTCTGTTGGGCATTTAATATTGATATGCAAAACAGTGCAGATATTAGAATTAAAATGCGTTTCATATTATTTAAAAAGTTGTTCAAGTTTTAAATCCAATGCCTCATCGTTTTCGCCACCGCCGCCGTAACGGCCTATAATCATTCCCGATGGGTCAATAAGAATTTTGGTAGGGATTGTGTGAATTCCGAATCTTTGATCCAAATCTTCCGGATTCTTTATACCTTTCATAATAAGCTCCATATTTAATCCTCTTAAAATGTGGTGCCACATACCTATTCCATCTTTCTCTATTGCGGCTTTCCATTTATCGATATTTCTGTCATCATCGGCAATGCAGATGATTTCAATCCCTTTGTCTTTGTATTTATTATAAAGCTCTTTTACGTGAGGGAAACTTTTACGGCAAGGAACACACCAGGTTGCCCAAAAATCGAGAAGTACATACTTCCCTTTAAAATCTGAGAGGGTCAACTGTTTGTTATTAATATCGGGTTTGCTGAAGTTGAATGCTTTATAGCCCGGCGAACCACCTCGAAGAGATTCAATCTCATCATAAATAGTTTTTCCTGAAGAACTTTGTTTTAATTCAGGAGTAAAACGGTTATAATATCCTTCAAGCTTAGAAAGGGTAAACCTGGAGGAATATGATCTTAGTAAGTAGGCTGCTACAAAAGAGTTATTATGATTATCAATGAAATCAAAATCAATTTTACTTGATTGTTCTACAAATTTTTCAAAACCGTTATGTAGCTCGGCTACAGCCTCTTTAATAGAGTCCAACACCGGTTGGGGCAATTTTGCCTTAACTGCATCATTGTATTTATTATTTTCTTTGTCGTAAATTTCTGATAAGGCTTTTCTCTCTTTGGTAATATCTGCCTTTCTCTTTTCCAAAACACTATACTCATCCTGCGATTTTGACCCAGTAATAACTGCTTTGTCAAAATCGTCGGATTTAGCTGTAAATGACATATTTGCAGGCTCAATAAAGAACATTACCTGATTATTCCCCTGAGCAACAGCTCTTTCTCCTTTGTCCAGCATAATGAGATAGACAGCCTGAGGAGATGAAATTTCTCCCTCAAATGTGCAAATACCAGATTTATCTAAAAAGATTGTTTTGTTCATTCTTTGGCCGGTTGCATCTTCGTAGTAAAATCCCAGAGAGTCCTTTAACTCTCCATCTATTTTCACCTTCAAAGAAAAATGACCTGCTGCAGTTTTTGATTGACCGAACAGACAACTCATAGTCAACATTGATAATATTAACAAAATAGCTAATTTCTTCATTTTAAATGTATGATTTTTTATTGTTTTCACATACATATAAAACACTTATGGGGGGTATTTACCCTAAATTATGATTGGGTCTCTTTGGAGAAATTTAAGATAACTAGCTATTTATTTGGTGTTTGAAATATATGATTTGTATAAATATTGAAAATTATTATAGAAATTACTGCATTTCAAAAGGTTCCTCCAAACTCCTCCAAAATGTTGAGCCCG
>CAZOOH010000317.1:0-1850 GCA_964581375.1 uncultured Muribaculaceae bacterium | reverse complement strand
CAGGGTCTTTATCAGGGACAAGTGCTATGCTACGTCATCAGACCGATGGTTATACATGGGTATTTATCACAAATACAAGCTCATGGAAAGGTTCAAACTTCTCCAAACTGATAGACGGATTCTTTAAAAAAGAGATCAACAAAGTGAGTATGTGGCCCGAGAGAGATCTATTTGAAAAGCTCACCGGCAAGTAAGTGCAAAGTTATCTCCGATAATTTTGCCTGATACAGTGCTGTAATTTTTCTCACAGAAGCATCCAGATATGAGAGTTGAAAATCTCTGAACTCAATTCCCGATAGCGAACCGATTCTATATTTCTCAATAGCGGCATCCAGGTTTAAAAATGCAGCATCCTGACTCTCAATCTCAAAACCAATCAACTGCATATTTTTAGTATATAAATTATACTCCTTTCTTATATCTACCTCCAGTGCCAACTTCGCCTGTTCATACTCAAGCATTGAATTCTTAATTTCTAACTTTGCATTAGAGACCTTTCTGTTAGTTTCAAATCCGTTAAACAGCGGAAATGATATTGAGAATCCCATATTAGGACCTGTTGTTTCATTATATTTTGAAGGGAACAGAGTACTTTGCGAGAAATTATAGTTATACGCAGCAGAGAAACCAACTGAAGGGAATCTGGCCGACCTCGCCAGTTTTAACTCAGATTCAGACACCTTCTGGCCCGATTTGGCAATTAAAAGAGAAGTATTGTTAGCATACGCTCCATTAAGCAGATTATCAAGCGACAGCAAAGGATCCGGAATTATAGTATCATTAATCCTGTATTGAGAATTCAAACCCACATTCATCATTTCGAATAATTCAATATATGCATTTTTCACAGTCTCTTGTTGAAGGATTAGCCTGGAAGAGTCACTGTTAAGATAAATCTTTGCCTGTTTAGATTCAAGACCCGAATCTTTACCAATCTTGTATCGTGTCAAGGCCTGACTGTAACGCTCCGAAGATATTGAAACAAGCTCCTGCAGCAATTTTACCTGATTTTGCAAACTAATTATCAAATAATATTGAGAAGATATCTTCATTACAAGATTTTCGGCAGTAGACCTGAATCTGAATTCGCCCTGAGATAAGAGCTCCTTCTGCTTTTCTCTGGTTGCAAACATCGAAAATCCGTCAAACAGAGTCCAGTTTAATGAAGCATTCGAGTTCAAAGCATTATAGTTCGATTTTGAGTCAGTGGAAGTTCCGGAAGCATCATAACTCTTTAAATCATAATTATATTTAGTCTGTCTCGATCCAAGTGTGATATTCGGAAGAAATGGGGCGATTGTGACATTATTTTGTGCAATTGATAAATCGTTTTTGGAGATTTTTACAGAGAAATTATTCTCCATTGCAGTCGAAACACACTCTTGCAAAGAGATACTCTGAGCAGATACCTCAAAAGGGGCTATAATTGAAAAAGTTGCAGAAATAATCAAAAGAAATTTTCTCATAGTTTTTAACGTTTATTCTCAGAAATAAATGAATACATGGCAGGAATTATAAATAGTGTAAAGAATGTTGAGACAACAAGCCCCCCTGCCACTGAGACACCCATTGCCACCCTGCTTTCGGCACCCGCTCCTGTAGACAACACCATTGGCAAAACACCCAAAATAGTAGCCAAACTTGTCATTAAAATTGGCCTGAATCTCGATACAGAAGCTTCAAGTATGGCATCTGCCTTAGACATACCGGCAGCTCTTCTTTGATTTGCAAACTCCACAATCAAAATACCGTTTTTAGAAACCAGCCCTATAAGCATAATCAGCCCGATTTGGCTGAATATATTCATCGTAACTCCGGCAGATGTTATGCTCAAAAGAGCACCAATCAAT
>CAZOOH010000316.1:0-1850 GCA_964581375.1 uncultured Muribaculaceae bacterium | reverse complement strand
CGAACCTCTTTCACATTGCCCAAAGCTTCAATATCTTTTATTTCATCGATATTTAAAGGCAGATACGAATAACCGGGTAATGCATTGTCATAAAGAATTTCATCGGGATTGAGCCCCATCTTTTCAATAATCTTCGGATTTATCTGTGTTCCATTAGTAAAGACAGTATAACCGTTCTGAATACCAGGATAATTCTTTTGAGGAACTCCGTTAACTACAACTTGTCCGTTAATAACGCTCAACGTATCTCCAGGTAATGCAACACACCTTTTAACATAATTGTCTTTTCTGTCGTCCGGTCTTACAATAATTGGCCCGTATGTCTTTTGTGCATACTCTCTTCCGTACATTCTTACATAATAGTAATAATCGGCTTCGGGAATCTGCGAAAGAACGGTATCACCGTTAGGGAATGAGAATACAACTTTATCGTCTCTTTTAATATGACTTGTACCGGCTAGTCGTCTGTACGGGTTCTTAATCCAAGTCAAATATGACTCACCGTTAACTATCGGCAATCTGTTATGTACAAGCGGAAATGCCAAAGGAGTCTGAGGAACTCTCGGACCATATTTAAACTTGCTTACAAACAGATAATCCCCTATCATGAGCGATCTCTCCATAGAAGATGTAGGAATCATATAGGATTCGAAAAAGAAAACTTTAATAATCGAAGAGACTATCAGAGCAAATACAATTGCATCAAGCCACTCCCACCAGCCGTTTTTCTTCTCGCCCGGTTTGTATCTCTTTTTCCAAAAGGCCCACTTTACCTTTTTGGTTATAAAAAGATCGAAGATTACTATCTCTCCTAAAAGATACCAGTAATTATCATACCATATAACCCATAATAAATAGAGAATGGTCCAAATTGAAAACCTGAACCATTTGTTTCTCAATATACTGAAAATTTTCACAGTAAATTTATTTTACCGAATTTATAACAGCTTCGAATGCTTTAGGATTGTTATAAGCCAAATCGGCCAATACTTTACGGTTAAGTCCTACATTGTTTTTGGCAAGTTTGCCGATAAACTGAGAGTAATTCATACCGTGAGCTCTAGCAGCTGCATTAATTCTTTGAATCCATAATGCACGGAATAGTCTCTTTTTGGTTTTACGATCTCTGTATGCGTAAGTAAGACCTTTTTCGTATGTGTTTTTAGCAACTGTCCATACGTTTGCACGAGCAAGGAAATTACCGCGCGTTAATTTTAAGATTTTTTTGCGGCGGGCTCTTGAGGCAACCGCGTTTACTGATCTTGGCATTTTTTAAATTTGTTTTGCGAATGTCAGCGTTCTCTATTGAGAATCTTTACTGCTGAACCACTCAGGTTAATAAATAATTAAGCAACAAGTAATCCTTTTACTCTCTTCTCGTCCACTTTCGCAACTAATGCAGAGTAAGTAAGATTTCTCTTTTGTTTAATTGTTTTCTTTGTCAAAATGTGACTTTTGAAAGCATGCTTTCTCTTCACTTTTCCCGATCCGGTAAGTTGAAATCTCTTTTTGGCACCGGAGTTGGTTTTAATTTTTGGCATTTCAGTTATTTTAAAAATTGTTAATTTATTTCTTTTTAGCCGGAGAGAGCATCATAATCATGCGCTTCCCTTCCAGTTTTGGCAATTGTTCGGCTTTTCCGAACTCTTCCAGTTCTACAGCAAATCTTAATAAAAGCTTCTCGCCTTGTTGAGAGAAGAGGATTGAACGACCCTTAAAAAAAACATAAGCTTTTACTTTGCTTCCCTCTTTCAAAAAACTCTGAGCATGTTTCAACTTGAATTGGAAATCGTGCTCATCGGTATTCGGGCCGAATCTGATCTCTTTAACAACAACTTTGGAGGCATTGG
>CAZOOH010000315.1:0-1895 GCA_964581375.1 uncultured Muribaculaceae bacterium | reverse complement strand
GAGTTACATTTCATGGATGGGGCTCAGAGGAGCGGTTCCGATAATCTTTGCAACCTATCCGCTAACAGCCGGAATCGATAATGCCGATCTGATCTTCAACGTTGTATTCTTTATAACAATTATCTCCCTGCTGTTACAGGGAACAACCGCCTCCCTCTTCGCACGCAAGCTAGGAGTGCTTGCAGAGTAGCGGCCAGGGGGGGGAGGGTGCTTTCGCCTTTATATTGCACATTGTACACATTTACAGCTAGTTAAAAAATGAAACTCAAAAAAAAGCACAACTTTTTTTGAGTTTTGATTTTTAAATGCTTAGTAATCAATTATATGTGCAATATAAAGGCGAAAGAAAAAATTACTATATTTGTACCATGATTATAGGAATTGACATTGGAAGCACAACAACCAAAGTGGTTGCCGCTCAGTCGGGTGAGGTTCTCAAAGCCATTAAGACTAAGGCGTTTGACGCTGTGACATCGGCTACCGGTGCGCTCGGGAAGATGATTATTGAAAATAATTTCAAAATTACCGATATTGAGAAAATTATTATTACCGGAGTGGGTGCCTCGAAGATAAACAGCGATATTTTTGGAATCAAGACTGTAAAGATTGACGAAATTAGCGCCGTTGGTAAAGGTGGAGTCTTTCTTTCAAAAAAAGATAATATTGTAATTACGAATATTGGCACCGGTACCTCCATTATCGAGGCAAAAGGTGGGTCAATTGAGCATATCGGAGGTACAGGAATCGGAGGCGGTACAATTATCGGCCTTTCGAAACTTTTACTCAATACAATGGACTTCGACAATATATTGGAACAGGCTGCCCACGGCGATCTTAAACAGGTAGACTTACTGATTGAGGATATTTTGGATGACGATTTGAGCTTTCTGAACAGGAAAACTACTGCATCAAATTTCGGGAAGATGCTCGATACTGCTAAAAAGGAGGATATTGCCACCGGAATTGTCAATATGGTTTTTCAGGTAATCGGAGTTTTGTCGGTATTTGCTGCAAAGAGTCGTAATCTTGATACAATTTTGGTTACCGGTAACGGAAGCCGTAATCAATTGGGCAGAAGGGTGTTGGAAGATATATCTGCAATGTACTCAATTAAGTTTGAGTTTCCGGCAGATGGCGAATTTACTACGGCAATCGGTGCTGCTCTGAGTGGGGAGGAGTAATCAGCTAAAGGAGTAACAATTTCCTAAAGGGTGAAATTTTGCCTCTAAGGTATAGTTGATAACTCCAGATTGAAAATGAAGAATCCAGATAATAGCTTGTGCAGTTATTTGCCGCTTTCCGTATTATCATTAGTTGATAATTTAATCCTAAAACATATCGTTATGGAAACAAAAAATCAAATTGAAACCGAATGTTGCCCTAAGCTCGATCCGTTACTCTGGGATAATAATGTTTTCGAATGGTAAAATAAGTACTTCGTTAAAGCTAAGGTTTTTACATTTTTGTACATGCCAATCAATTTTGGCCGGGTAATGCGCAGACTTGATAAGGCAATACGAAATGCAAATTCAACGATTCCCGACTCTTTAGGCCTGAGTGACCATACATCAAAATGGAATATGGATATTTACCTTGCTGTAGATAAGGAAGTTCCCGGCGTTGAAAATGTCTCTTTTACAGGGAAATTTTACTCAAAAGTTTATGAGGGTCCATTTAAAGATACCGGAAAATGGTGTGCCGACTTCGATGAAAGAGCAAAGGAGAGAGATTTTACAATTAAAAAACTCTACATGTGGTACACAACCTGCCCAAAATGTGCCAAGAAATACGGTAAAAATTACGTGGTAATTTTTGGCGAACTTCAATAATGAAAGCTTTATTAAATCGTTTACTCTCATTACTTGATTTTATCAGAATTTTTGGAGTCGCAGTTG
>CAZOOH010000314.1:0-1900 GCA_964581375.1 uncultured Muribaculaceae bacterium | reverse complement strand
ATGCCTGATGAGTGGCTGCCGGGTAATGATAAAGGGTATTTAAGGTCAATTTATAGATATGCTCAGGAGATTGGTGTTGGTTTGGGGGCTCCCGATTTGATGGTAAACAGAAGAGGTCAGCTTAATCATGCACTGGCAATGATGCATGAAGGTCTTTTTGATGTGCCTTTGGGTATTGCTGTTCAGGATGGAAACTTTACCGGATCTACCGGTTTAGCTGAAAAATTGGACAATGGAAAACCATCTGCCGGTCATAAAAATATTGTCCCGATGTTGCACTCGTTTGCAAAGTATTTTTTGAGAGTAAAATATATGTTTTGGTCAAATGGAGATCCTTATTTCAATATTGATTTAATACCAATAGTTCAAAATGATGAAAAAAGTATTCTTAAATGAAATAAATTGCGGGTTAGAGAGATCTGCAAAACAAACACCTTCAATAATTACGGAAAGTGATTTGGAACACTTGCCGAGAGTTGTGGCCAAGTATCTCAGAATTGTTGGTGTTGTAGGAAGGGAGAGGGTATTTAATATGAGGGTGGTGATGGATGGAAGGATTCGTTCAAATCCTGAATCGGGGTGGATGAATCTCTCTTCTAAACAGTATAATTTTTTTGATGATTATACGCGGGTTTTCTATATAAAAGCGGCTAAAATGGGAGTTCCTGCAATTGGACTGCATCTGTATAAGAGGGAGAAAGCTACGTTTACGGTTAAAATTTTAGGACTGTTTAAAATTATTGATGCTAAAGGTGAGAAATTGGATCAGGCAGAAACGGTTACTCTTTTTAATGATATGTGTCTTATAGCTCCTGCTACGCTCATAAGTGATAATATTAAATGGGATGAAGTGGACGATTACTCGGTTGTTGCTCATTTTACAAACGGAAAGAATAAGATATCTGCCCAACTCTTTTTTAATGAAAATGGGGATTTGATTAATTTTATCAGTAATGATCGTTACGAGACTGACGGAAAGCGGTATATTAATTATCCTTGGTTTACACCTGTTAAAAATTATGGTGTTTTTAACGGTTATAAATTACCTTGTGAGGTTTCTGCAGATTATCAGAGACCCGATATCACATACAGCTACGGAGAATTCAGGCTTAAAGAGGTTAAATATAATTTATAAAAAATATTATGACTGATAAATCAAAAGAGTTGGTATCAACTATTAAGTTGGTTAACGATAAGCTCCATTTTATGGGAGAAATCGAAAACAATGTTCCGGTGTCTATTGACTATATTCCTCCGTTTGGCGATAATTCAGGGTATACTTCGCTAGAGCTTTTTCTGTTCAGTCTTACATCTTGTGTGGGAAGCGCTGTGTTACTTTTTCTCAGAAAGATGGGCAAGAATATTACTTCATGTGAAATTAAAGCCAGAGGGTTAAGGCACCAAGAACATCCGACCGGCTTCAGTACAATTTTTATAGATATTAATATTGAATCTTCCGACGTAACAGAAGCCGATATTAAGAAGGTATTGGAAATGGCAGAGGAGAAATATTGCCCGGTTTGGGCTATGGTAAAAGGAAATGTTAAAGTAGAAACTTCCTATAAAGTATCTTGATGCCGGAATCTTTGATTAATTATTGCGGCACGATAATTGATTGATATGCAGTTGATTGCTTTTGCTAATTTTAAATTAATTTATACTATGAAACGTTTTCTGTTAATTGGATTGCTTTTACTTTCCGGAGTCGAGTTAAATTCTCAAACCAAAATATTTAATGACGCAAAAGTGGGGGTCTCGATTACCACCTTAGGTTCAAATGAATTTTTCAAACGTAGTGAAGTAGATGGAGGAGGCAGTTATAAGGGGTTGAATATGTTCAGTATGGGATTGAATCTAATTAAGCCGCTTAATAACTGGCTCGACTTTGAAACCGGCCTCG
>CAZOOH010000313.1:0-1925 GCA_964581375.1 uncultured Muribaculaceae bacterium | reverse complement strand
CCCCGGAACTCTCAACCCGTACGAACATGGAGAGTGTTTCGTAACCGAAGACGGCGCAGAAACCGACCTCGATCTCGGTCACTATGAAAGATTTCTTGGAGTATATACTTCCAAAGCTAATAACGTTACCACAGGCCGTATATACAGGACTGTAATTGACAGAGAACGCGAAGGTGCCTATTTAGGCAAAACAGTGCAGATAATTCCCCACATAACCGACGAAATCAAAAGGCGTATGCTTCTTCTCGGAAAAAGCGGCAAATACGATATCGTCATTACCGAGTTGGGAGGAACAGTCGGCGATATAGAGTCACTCCCGTTTGTTGAGGCTGTAAGACAGCTTCAATGGGAACTTCCGGAAGAAGATTGCGTTATAACTCACCTCACACTCGTGCCATACCTTAGTGCTGCCAAGGAGTTAAAGACCAAACCCACACAACACTCTGTAAGATTGTTGCAGCAAAACGGAGTTCAACCCGATATTATTGTTTGTCGTACCGAACATCCAATTTCGACCGACATCCGAAGAAAAGTAGCTCTTTTTTGCAACGTTAAGGTAGATGCTGTTATTGAGTCAATAGATGCGAAAAGCATCTACGAAGTTCCTCTTTTAATGATGAAGGAGAAGCTCGATGAGATTGTACTCCGAAAATTCAGATTGAACGATGTTGAGAGAACTCCCGATTTGACAAAATGGAGAGCATTCCTCGATAAACTCTTCCATCCGAAAGAGGAGGTAAATGTAGCTTTGGTTGGAAAATATGTTGAGTTACAGGATGCATATAAATCTATTCTGGAGTCATTTATACACGGCGGTGCTGCGAATGAGTGCAAGGTTAAGGTACACAGTATTCACAGTGAGCATATTAATGACGGCAACGTAAAAGAGTTGCTTGGGAATATGCACGCAATACTTGTAGCACCCGGTTTTGGAGAGAGAGGAATTGAAGGAAAGATTGTTGCAGTCAAGTACGCACGCGAAAACCAAATCCCATTTCTCGGAATCTGCCTTGGCATGCAAATGGCAGTAGTAGAGTTTGCAAGAAATGTTTTGGGTATGGAGGATGCCATGACTACCGAAATTAAACCGAATACCACACATCCTGTAATTGACCTTATGGAAGATCAGAAGAGTCTTACAATTAAAGGGGGAACAATGAGGCTTGGTGCCTATAAATGTGTTATTCAGGAGGGCTCGCTTGCACACTCAGTATATGGCGATACCGAGATTTCGGAACGTCACAGACATCGCTACGAGCTTAATAATCAATACTTGCAGGAGATTGAAAATGCAGGGCTTATTGCAAGCGGACGTAATAAAGAGACAGGACTTGTCGAAATAATGGAGCTGCCTAACCATCCTTATTTTATTGGAGTTCAGTTCCATCCGGAGCTCAAAAGTACTCCCGAAAAGCCGCACCCGCTCTTTACAGGGCTTATAAAAAGCGCAATAATTTATAAAAATGGAAAAGCTTAGTCGTATTGGAAAAATTGATTGCATGAGAGTTTTTTTAATCTCTCTGCTTTCAATTGCCATAGTTGCCATAAATTCCGGGAACAAAATTTATGCACAGAGTTATGTTCCGACATTTAAAGTAAAAGTTCTCGAAACATTCCCGCACGATAGAAACGCATACACACAAGGGCTTTTCTTCCACAAGAATCAAATGTACGAGAGCTGCGGTCAATACGGCAGCTCCTCATTCAGAAAGGTCGATTTTAAAACCGGAAAGGTTCTGAAGAAAATCACTTATCCAAAACAATATTTTATTGAAGGTTCCGTAGTTGTAAACGAGAAACTCTTTATTCTAACCTGGCAGGAGAAGACTACACTTGTTTACGACATTAATACTTTAAAACAAATCACTACCTACTTTAATCCGAGGGATGGTTGGGGAGCCACTACCGACGGCAAGCGCCTGATT
>CAZOOH010000312.1:0-1938 GCA_964581375.1 uncultured Muribaculaceae bacterium | reverse complement strand
ACAACTATAGATATATCTATTATTTAATCCATATATAGCATATTTATACAGATATATCTATATTTTAACACCGGTATAATATTAATCGGTGTATTAGTGGTATTTTATTATTGATTCTTGTGATGAGAAAAAGGGAAGATAAAGTTGAGTAAATTAACGAAAATTTAATAGTGAATTAAACTTTATGGTATATATTTTGTCAATATATTCAGTAAATAATTATTAAAATTGAACCAATTTTATTGAAATGAAAAAAGTTACCATTTATACCGCTTCATTATTAACGATATTTGTATTAACAATTTCAGGAACTGCTGCCGTTGCTCAGGATCTTACCGGCCCGGGTAATGGAGTGAACAATAAAAAAGAGAACCCTGTCTTTAAGCAGATAGCCGGTTTGGACGTTATAAAAACCGTTTATGCCAACGCATCAGCTGTTGAAAAGGTAAATAATGTGTGGTTCAAAATCGTTGACGAGGGGAAGAATCTGCTTGGGTACACTCTTTCAAGCAAAACATATTCTGAAGATATTATCGGTTATCATAACACCACTCCTGTGATTGTTATTACAGACAAAAACAAAGTCATTCAAAAGGTAGCGCTCCTAAGCAACTGGGAATCTTTGGCATATACTAAAAAACTGGAAAGACAGAACTTTTTCAATACTTGGAACGGTGTAAGTGTGGCAGATGCATCTGCAAAAAAACCGACTCCCGACAGTTACAGCGGCGCAACTTACACGGCATCGGCAGTGAAGAAGAATATGGAGAAGGTCGTGGCTGCTGCAAATGCAAACAAAATCAAATAACTAAATCGAACTTTTATTTTAAAAATATAAGGTTAAGCAATCAAACAAACAAACAAAGCTCTAAGAAGCGGCCTCAGCAGAGGTCGCTTCTTTAATTTTCGATTATTTAGTCCGGAAGAAAGCGCTAACTTATTTTATAAACAGAGAGGTGGCGCGATTGTATATTCCGTTACACCAGGCCAGAGTCATGCCGTAGTTGGAAATAGGGATACCGGCTTCAATAGCCGGGCGCAGCCTGTTTATAAGCTGGCGGTGTGTAATCATACAGGCGCCGCATTGAATGACCATAGCGTAATCTGTAATATCGCGTTCTATGTTGTCGAGGCCGGCGACGACATCCCATTGGAGAGTTTTGCCGGTATGTTTTTGCAGCAAACGTGGTAATTTTACACGCCCGATGTCGTCGCAGGTACTGTGATGTGAGCATGACTCAAGAATCAGAATACGGTCATTCTCTTTAAGATTGTCAATTTGAGGGGTCCCCTTGAGGTAACTATCGAAAGCACCTTTGGCACGAGCCAGTAAAACGCTGAATCCGGTCATAGCAATATCTGCCGGCACAACAGCAGCAACAGCTTCAAAAGCCTGACTGTCTGTCACAACGATTTTTGGTTTTACACCGCATGTTTGCAGATACTTTTGCAGATTTTGGGGTTGCAGCACTACTGCTATACAGTCGTTATCGAGGGCATTGCGGATTGCATTTACCTGAGGAAGAATAAGCCTCCCCTCAGGTGCCTCGCTGTCGACAGGACAAACAAGCACTATATGGTCATCTTTTTCGATAAGACCTTCAAACATCTCGATTTCGGTGAGTGCTGACCCTTGTATGTTCTTAACAATAAGAGCTGTAAGTGTTTCAACAAGACTCTTTTGTTCGTTTTCATCTAACAGTGAACATGAAAATTCTAAAACATCGGCATTGTACAACTCAGTTAGCTCGAGGGCAAGTGCCTGATCCATAGCTATTATATCGGACTGATTATGAACTAGTATAAAAGGTATCTGCTCTTTTTTGAAAAGGGCAATGAGGTCGGTTTCAAATTTGTCGAACTGATTATCGGTGAAGAGCAGCAGTGCAAGGTCGATTTGACTTATAACCCTTTTTGTTCTTGCAACTCTCTGGGTTC
>CAZOOH010000311.1:0-1989 GCA_964581375.1 uncultured Muribaculaceae bacterium | reverse complement strand
TTTTTGCCCTGGTGATATCAATCATTCCCAACTCCCTTATATTTTCAATAAAAGATTCAAGTTCAGGCTGAAAAAGTACAAACGTATATTTATCCATTTTTGTTATCATACAGCCTCCTCCTCTTCCGACTGATGTCGGGTTTTAACAATCTTCTGAGAAGCCTTGGAGAGATTCTCCTCATCTTCCATAAATCGTTTGATCTTTAGAATTGCCTCTTTATATCCCGGAATCTGAACCTTTTCGTAAAGATTCACCTTTTGAGTTGTCTTTTTGCGGGAATAGTCCAACAGCCTCATCTTTTCAAGATAGATTTCAGATTCAATTCCCAGCGATGCCAGATTTTTCAGGATTTCGATACCGTCAAAATACCAAATCGGTTTGACAAAAAGATTGAAATCTTTAATATCAAAAACCACCCCTTTAAGCGACGGAGTCTTAACTCCTGCTACTTTAACAACTTCAAGGTCAATATCTTTTACCGATATCAACCCCGCTTCGAATTCATTCCATAATCCCGAAAAGTTGTCGTAGCTTTTAAGCAGATGGTCAAGTTCGTGCAATAGCTGGTCCGATTTAGCTTTGGCTTTTTTAACCTCCATCCTCAGGGCAGATTCCTTATTCTTTAGCGTAGGCAAAGCATTTACCCTAATCTTAAGCTGTTTGTTAAGATCATTAAGCGATGTCTTGTTGAATTGGAATTTAATTGCCATATCTAAATCTATTTCTCTTTCCAGTATTGATTCATAATCGACTCCTTAATACCAACCTCAGATTTTGTGAAGTATTTACCGAAGAGTTCCCAAGCAACATCGAGCATCTCGGTAGTATTAATGTTTACGTCAATTGCCAACAGGTGTGTAGAATATCCTTTTGCAAATTCGAGACAACGCAAATCGTAATCGCTAAGGTCAAAACCGTTCTCCATTTTGGTTTTTGCGTTTGCAGCATCGGCATATAGCCTTACTGCAGTATTCATAACCTGGTTGTGGTCCTCTCTTGTTTTCTTACCGATAACAAGTTGTTTTAACCTTGAGAGTGAACGGAAAGGATCGACAATAACCTTACCTGTATCGGAGTCGGCTCTTAAAAATAGCTGACCTTCGGTAATATATCCGGTATTGTCCGGAATTGCGTGTGTAATATCACCACCGCTCAATGTAGTAACAGCAATAATAGTGATTGAACCGCCATCTGGTAACTGAACTGCTTTTTCATAAATCTTTGCAAGATCGGAGTAAAGCGAACCGGGCATTGAGTCTTTTGAAGGAATCTGGTCCATCCTGTTACTTACTATACTTAAAGCATCGGCATAAAGAGTCATGTCTGTAAGCAGTACAAGAACTTTTTCGTTTTTGTCGACAGCAAAATATTCAGCGGCAGTTAGTGCCATATCCGGAATCAACAACCTCTCTACAGGAGGTTGTTCAGTTGTATTTACAAAGCTGATAATCTTATTAAGAGCACCTGCATTCTCAAACATCTGCTTAAAATAGAGATAGTCATCGTTTGAGAGCCCCATTCCGCCCAAAATGATTTTATCTACATCGGCTCTCAAAGCAACCATTGCCATTACCTGGTTATATGGTTGGTCAGGGTCGGCAAAGAATGGAATTTTTTGACCGGAAACAAGGGAGTTGTTAAGGTCAATGCCTGCAATGCCTGTAGGGATGAATTCAGAAGGTTGTTTCCTTCTGAAAGGATTAACTGAAGGGCCACCAATATATCTTTTCTCTCCATTAACTTCTGGCCCGTTATCAATTGGATGGCCAAAGGCATTAAAAAATCTGCCTGCCAGCTCCTCTCCTACATTTAGAGTAGGTGGTTCACCGAAGAATACAACCTCGGCATCTGTTGATATCCCGTCTGTTCCGGAAAAGACTTGAAGAGTAACAATATCTCCCTTGATTTTTACAACTTGCGCCAATCTTCCGGCTACAGTTGCAAGTTCTTCATTGGCAACACCCTGAGCTCTTAATGAAATTGTAGCT
>CAZOOH010000310.1:0-2006 GCA_964581375.1 uncultured Muribaculaceae bacterium | reverse complement strand
CATGCCCGCTTAAGGGATTGCAAAGGTAATAGAAAAAATTTAATCTCCAAGAGCCGTTACAACTTTTTTCAATTTTAGTGAAACCCAGTTATCCAACGACCTCTCACAAACATATTCCAATGCATTAAGTTTTGCCTGAGACACTATCATTTCAATATCACTTACATAAAATCCACTCAACAACAAGAACCCGTCCCTCCTCAAAGCACCTGCATAAGTACTTATATCAGACAATATTATGTTTCTGTTAATATTAGCAAGAATTATGTCATAACGACCACGTTGGATCAATGAAGCATCACCAGTCAAAACCGAAACTCTCTTCGACACTCTGTTTTTTCTACAATTCTCAATTGCCGATTCAGTAGCGATATAGTCGATATCGATAGAATGGACCGGAGAATCTGCACCAAGTTTTGCCGCTAAAATCGAAAGAATGCCCGTTCCGCAACCCATATCAAGTACCTGTTTGCCATTAAAATCCTCATTTAACATCGATTCCATCATCAAACGGGTAGTTTGATGGTGGCCAGTTCCAAATGCCATTTTCGGATCAATTTTAATAGTGTATTTGGTTTTAGGCAGATTTTTGTGAAAACTCGCCTTTACAGTACAAAGCTTACCAATAGTGATTGGCGAAAAGTTGGACTCCCAAATAAGATTCCAGTTCTCTTCACGAATGTGTTCCGTCTCTGTATTCAAAGTGACATCTCCCCTATTGTCAAAAAAGGAGAGTGCCACTTTTAAATTTCCTGACGAATATTTATCTTCGGTAATATAAGCCTTTAAAGAGTTATCCGAAATTTCAAAGCTTTCGTAACCCAAATCCTCAATAAGAGCAATTAACTGTTCTGCAATATCTTCACTAAAAGGATTAATGCCAATCCTTACCGAAATATAGTTCATTAGAAAGAAGAAGCAATAGCAATAAAGTCCTCAGCTACAAGAGATGCTCCGCCAATTAAACCGCCGTCAACATCCTTTTGAGAGAAAATCTCTTTTGCATTAGAAGGTTTGCAACTTCCACCGTAAAGAATTGAAGTCTCATTTGCCAAAGCTCCGAATTTTACAGCGAGTACTTTACGAATAAATTCGTGCATCTCCTGAGCTTGTGCAGATGTTGCAGTTTTTCCGGTTCCGATAGCCCATACCGGTTCATAAGCAATCACAATTTTATTGAAATCCTCATTACTCAGGTTAAAAAGAACCTCCTTAATTTGCTCTTCAACAACAGCAAAATGATTTCCTGACTCCCTCTCCTCAAGTTTTTCACCAATACAAAAGATTGGGACAATTCCTTGAGCAAGACTCAAATTTACCTTTTTCAACAAAGTCTCACCACACTCTTTGTAATACTCCCTTCTTTCCGAATGGCCGAGAATAACATATTCACAACCTGTTGCTTTTAACATAAGCGCCGAAACCTCGCCGGTATAAGCACCAGATAATTGATCGGCACAGTTCTGAGCAGATAAAGCCACACCTGTACCTGCAACCAATTTTGCAACAGCACCGAGATGTGTAAACGGCGGAGCTACAATAAGTTTAGTCTCAAATTGAGACTCATTTTTGAGTTTGATAATCTGATTTACCAATAGTTCGCCTTCCGCAGGAGTAGTGTTCATTTTCCAGTTTCCGGCTACGATTTTCTTTCTCATATACTTATGTTGTTTTAAATAATTTTCGATGCGGCAAAAGTATAAAAAAAACTACCTTTGGGGAAATTTTTCCAAACATGTCCGTAAAAAAGGCGAATATAAACAGATATATAATATTGTCAGGAGTACTGGCTATTTTTGTTTTGGCAGATATCTTTTCCGGTTCTGTTATTATTCCCTTCAAAGATATTTTCAAATCGTTGTTAGGAGCCGATGTTTCAGAGTTTGTAAATAACATAATATGGAGTTACCGACTTCCAAAAACTTTAACTGCCGTCTTAGCCGGAATTGCATTATCAGTTTCCGGATTGCAAATGCAGACTCTGTTCAGAAATCCGCTTGCCGACC
>CAZOOH010000309.1:0-2015 GCA_964581375.1 uncultured Muribaculaceae bacterium | reverse complement strand
CTCATTCTGTTTTAAATCTGTGGTTTCGTTGCGATTTGGGTTAGATTTATCCCGTAATTGTCTTTCATATACTGAATTACAACAGGGTATTTCTGATGGATAATTGGATATTTAGCTATAGGATAGAGAACTTCAATGGAATCGGCTGTATATCTCATACAAAGGTGTATATAGTCTATAAAATTTTGGGTAGGTCCGGTTCTACTCACCGATGAAATATAGCTAATATTAAAATTAAGAGTATTGGTCATCTGCCCTGGAAACCCTCTTTTTTTATAGTAATTAACATCATTTTCAGTACCCGTAGCATATTTCACAGCTGTAGTAAAATCGAGATCGCTGCTGAAATTTGCAGGAACGACAATGTTTCCGTTGGTTACAGCTTTTTTATAAATCTCTTTTAGCATAACACCACGACGGTAGAAATATTCAAATGAATTTCTCGGTCTGAATATCTGAGCACTGTAAGTTGTCGTTCCATTGACCATTGTCCACGGTCTTATACCATTCCAGGTAAATGCCCAAAAATCTAAACCGGTATAATAGTAGGTTGTTGCTGTTGTAAAAACAACTGCACCAAGGTCACTCTTCTGGTAAATACTGTCAGCTACATAAAAGTAAGGAGGAAGTATTTTAGTTGTAATTTCCGGTGTGAGGTTTCCAAAAATATGGTTTACCATAAAATTTACAGCTTCTTTCTGTTGATCGACAGGAACATCGTAACCAATTTTGCCATATGCAGCTGTCGTCCACGATAGATTAAAATCTACGTCTTTAAAACCTTTATATATAATTTTTACGCCAAATTCATCAAAAACAGCTTTGGCAGATTGATCGAAATCACTATTTCCCTGAGGGAAGATATATCTCTCCGCATTCTCCGACGAAGAGGGAATTATTACGTCCTCTTTGTAACATGAATATGTAAGACAAAAAGAGGCAATAACTGATATATATATTTTTATGTTTTTCATAATTAATATTTTGGAGTAGATAATGTATTTTGAATCAGTTTTGAGTTTTTCTCCATAGCATCGAAAGGAATTGGCAAGGTAAAGGCCGGATCATTTTTCTCAATAGTAAATGTGGCAACAATAACCCCCTCCTCTTTCCATTCCCTTGAAAAGCTTTCCATTCCCCAGCGGCGTTGGTCAAACCACCTCAAGCCCTCGAAACACATCTCTCTTCTTCTTTCGGCTTTGATAAAATTGAAAAGCTGCTCCCCGGAAGTACTTCCAAGTGGTACTTTATATGCAGTACCTGATGATGATGAGTATCTTTTACTTCTTAAAGTCTCTAACATTGTTATTGCGTCTGCAGATTTGTTCTTCTTGTAATATGCCTCAGCCAACATTAAATAGACCTCAGAAAGGCGCAGAGCTCTGCCGAATTCCGTATTTATTGCAGCATAAGTAGTGCTGACAGGAATTTTACCGGCAGTCGATAAATTGGAGACGGTTGTTGTCTCTTTAAGTATGTAATTTGCTTTCCTTAAATCGGTTGACTCAAAAGAGTTTAACAAAGAGGCAGATGCTCCGAACATTCTTCTTGTCTGAGAAGTGGAGGTAGAGAGCAAGTAAAGATACTCTGTTGAAAATCTGCTACAATCCAACGAGTTACCGAATAACCAGATGGCTTCGGGGTTTTTATAGCTGCTAAACAAATAATATGGCTGAGCTGCCGTTGAGGTAAAACTGTTAAGATCCAGAAGGGTAAGTCCCCAGTCATTAAGAACTTTCATACCATTTGAGATAACAGCATCATAATCTTCTTTAAAAAGAGCAACTCTTGCTTTCATAAATTCAATCATAGGCAAATTAACTCTTCCGTCTTTTATAAATTGTTTTGCTGAAGGCAACTCAATAAAGCTTTGTTCAGCCTCAGCAAGATCTTTATCAATTTGCATATAAACCTCTTCTACCGTAGCCCTTGAAGGATAGTCCAATTCCAGATTACTTGTCAATTTCAACGGAACTCCCAACGCCTTTTTATTGTAGTTATATGGTTCGCCAAAG
>CAZOOH010000308.1:0-2023 GCA_964581375.1 uncultured Muribaculaceae bacterium | reverse complement strand
GAACATTATTGGAAATCGAGTGAAGGCCAAAGTAGTTAAGAATAAAGTTGCTGCTCCTTTTAAAACTGCTGAGTTTGATATCATGTATAATGAAGGAATTTCCTATTACGGAGATTTGCTTAATACTGCAACTATCTGTGGTGTAGTGAAAAAGGGTGGGGCTTGGTATAACTATAAGGACACAAAATTGGGACAGGGTTTTGAAGCCAGTAAGAAGTTTCTGAAGGACAATCCGAAAATATCTGAGACTATTATTAAGGAAGTTAAAGAGGCTATCGAGAAACAGGAAGAGGTTGCTTAAGTATGACAAAGATTATGCACAAAATAAAACAGCCCGATAAGTGTTGTTTTTCTGAGTTTTGCGAAGATTGGGGTTGCGATCTTGTTCTCTTTGTCATTCTGAATGACGCGCAGTATGTCATCTCGAATAAGCGAAGCGACTGAGAGATCTATGTCCAATGTTCCTAAAATAGCATACATAGATTTCTCACATTCGTTCGAAATGACAAGGAGTGAGGTGAGTTTACCAGGGCCCCGTTCTTCCTCGCATCAACTCTGGATACCGGATATTTCGCTTCGCAAAATTCCGATATGACAGAAATAAAAAGTGTATAATCCTGGGTCCTGCGCTGAACTTGTTTCAGCATTGTTTCAGATCTTTATTGTGCCTCATTGTATTTCGTTATGCCATCCTGAACTTAGTGAAGGATCTCCGTTATAGTACGCATAAGAGATATATTTTGTAGTATTAACATTATGTAACACAGATTCTCGCCGGAGTTTATCCCCGCGCAGGCGGAGACTGGAATGATATACTAGGATGACAACCTAAAATGGTCTATATTCAGAAATCTTTTCTGTGATATAATTAAGCTAAATATAGGGTTTATAGAGATTTCATTTTATCTTTTTATATATTAAAATCTTTAATTATTAAATCTATGCTCTCCTCTCTAAAATTTTCAAAGTTAAAACTATTTATCAGAAGCACCTTTAGTTTTGAGGCTATGAAGAAAATGACGGTTTTGCAGAAATCGTTTATTGCTCTTTCTTTAGTTTGCGCTTTGCTGGTCTTGGGGATGCTTCCAATTTTAAGGCAAAATGGAGATGGTTTTTCAAAGTTATTAATCGATCCTGCTTATGCTCAGGATAATTTTGAGGTCCAGGCGACACTAAGCGACAGTATTGGCGTTGAGAGTGGCACGGAGTTTCTTGTCAAAAGCAAGGATTTGCTTGATGCGGGTGCTTTGAAAAACAATATTTCTTTGTTTCCAAAAACAGAGTTTGATTTTGAGAAATTAGACGAGAGAACTTTCAAAGTTATTCCCAAAACCGCGCTTCAGGGCAGGCAGGTATATAATCTATTAATCTCTTCTGCTTTTATAAAAGAGGATGGGAGCAAGCAGGAGCGGGATTACTCTTGGGCTTTTCAGGTAAAGGATATTTTTAAAGTTATGCAGACTTTGCCTCGTAATCAATCTACTAATGTTCCGATTAATACTGGCATTGAGATAACCTTCAGTCAGGATAATTACGTCGATTTTGAGGGCATGATTTCTATTAAGCCTGAAGCTAAAGGTAGATTTGAAAAACATAGTCGTACCTTGGTCTTTGTACCGGAAGGCCTTTCTGCAGGCACTCTTTATACTGTGACGGTCAGTAAGGAACTTAAACTGAACGGAAGTGATAATCGATTGGCAGATGATTATTCTTTTCAGTTTGAAACCGATGATTCTGGAGCTGTGCGTGGTGGCGATGACGTGCTTGAATTTGAAAAAGATTTTAGTGAATTTTCCACGACCCGTGAGCCGGTTTTCGGTATCTATCAATATGGTCTTGGCTTTGGGCAGGCGGAAGTCAATGTCTACAGCTTTAACGGAGTAGATCAATTCATAGAAGCTTTAAAATCAAGGTCCAAAATTCCATATTGGGCGACATATTCTCGTGATACCTATGCACAAGATGCCTCTGGTTTAAATAAGGTGGCTGGCTATAACTTACCGATAACTTCCTACTCAACTCC
>CAZOOH010000307.1:0-2037 GCA_964581375.1 uncultured Muribaculaceae bacterium | reverse complement strand
CACTTGACTGCACTTGAGGAAATTATTAAATCACAAAAAAATAAATAGAGCATAAAACAACTAAAAAAATTTACCGATTTACTTTGAATATCAAAGAACTTTTAAAATTTATATAACATGACAACTAAAGAAGAATCAAACAAAATTCACTCGGTATCTTTAATAATACGAATGCTAGAGGGAGCCGGTATAGCATTTATCGTAATCTCAATTTTCGTATTCGGGGTAGAGAATCCTAATCCCGAATGGGGAAAATATTGGATCATAAAACCTTTGCTCCTGACTCCGTTTGTCGGTTCAGTCGGAGGCATTTTCTACTACTATATGGATCATCTGCGCAAAGAGGGAGGATGGATAAAAATAGTTGCTATCCTCTTGAGTTTATTGGGATTTCTAATTATCTTGTGGATGGGAACAATTCTTGGGCTTAATGGAACAATGTGGAACTAAAAAACAAATATACTATCATGAAAGAGGAAATACTTAATCATTTGAATGAAACGGATTATCTTGAAAAGATGTACCGTTCGAATAAAAGCCAATTTAAGAGAGAGTTTAATGAACTCTACCCTTCAATTAAAGAGAGTTCTTTGGCCGGATTTTGGAATGAGCGTCTAAACTATGAGGGCGATGAGATCAGTTGGGGTAAAAAAGATGACCTTATTTTTGTTTTAATTGCATCTGTTATTGCCGGAATAGTTGCCAAAATGCCTGCTATTCTGAATATTTCGGAAGATTTCTACTACCCTCGCAATATCGGTTTTGTAATATTCCCTGTATTGTCGGTTTACTTTGCCTGGAAAAACGGATTTTCGTTGAAAAAGGGAGCAGCCGTAATTAGTCTTATGATTCTGGGAGTCGTGTTTATCAATCTGCTACCCGATGTAAAAACAAGTGATACTCTTATACTTTCATGTATACATCTTGCTCTCTTCTTGTGGGCATTGTTGGGATTTTCCTATGTTGGAACTATGACAAGAAGCGACGATAAGAGAATGTCGTTTCTCAAGTACAATGGCGATCTTATAGTTATGACGACTCTTATTGTCATTGCAGGACTAATTTTATCGGGTGTAACAGTAGGTCTTTTTGGTTTGATTGGGTTTAATATCGAGAAATTCTTTTTCTCAAACATCTGGGTTGTAGGATTAGCCGCATCTCCAATAATCGGAACATATTTAATAAGAACAAATCCTCAATTGGTAGGAAAAGTCTCACCTGTTATAGCAAAAATATTCAGTCCTCTTGTGTTGGTAATGCTTGTCATTTATATAGTTGCAATAGCAATTTCGGGGAAAGATCCATATAACGACAGGCAGTTTTTGATGTTATTCAACGCTCTGTTAATTGGTGTTATGGCAATTATATTCTTCTCATTAACAACAACTTCATATTCAAAAGAGTCCAAAGCTCAATCATGGGTATTGTTTCTGTTATCGGCAGTTACTCTTATTGTAAATATTATAGCTTTATCTGCAATTATATTCAGAATATCTCAATGGGGCATTTCGCCAAACAGAGCAGCCGTAATTGGAAGCAACTTACTCTTCTTCGTCAATTTATTGATAATCACTTTCCAATTATTTAAAGTCATTGCAAAAAAACAGGAAATCAATGTAGTCGGACAGGTTATCGCAAGGTATCTGCCATATTACGTAATATGGACAATTATTGTAGCTTTCCTGTTCCCTGTGATTTTCAATTTTATTTAGGCAGATTGTAGCCGGTACCGATTCGTCAAAAACTGTAACAGATTAGAATCCCGCCTTTGTATGCGGGTAAAAAGTCGTGACTCCAGTTTAGCCCGACGTTTCTGGTACCGGTTTCATTATTCCAACCTTCATAATTGGAGGCATTCCATCCGTTTCCATAAGAAAAATCGATACTGAATTTGTCGTTTATCACGTATTTATAACCTATACTGGCACCTATCATAATGGCGGCACCGAACTGGATTATGTGATTATTCCAATAACCTTTATCTTTCGAGGTTCTGTAATAGGCACAACCGGTATTAAGTCCTAAATAGAGCCCTCT
>CAZOOH010000306.1:0-2060 GCA_964581375.1 uncultured Muribaculaceae bacterium | reverse complement strand
AGTCTGTTGTAATTACATACAAATAGAGTCAGCGGGTTCCTGTTTAAAGGACCCTCTCTTTATTTTTTAATGAGTCGGAATAGCTCTTATAAAATTGATACAATTCTTCTGATGTAAGCAGATTCTCTCTTATAATTTGCTTTAATATTTTTATCTGGGGTTTATAAGCAATTATTTTTCCGGTACTGTCAATCAATATTGCAGATGGTATTTCATCAATTTGATATTTGCCGGCGATGGAACTTTTCCATCCTTTTAATTCAGAATATTGTTGCCAGGTAATTCCTTGAGATTTAACAGAATTTTCAAATATGTCACTTTCTTTATCTATGGAAATTCCCACTATTTCAAGTCCTCTCCACTGAAAAGAGTAGTAAATTGATTTTAGAAAATTATTGTATTCGCTGCAAGCATTACACCATCCTGCCCAAAAATATAAGAGAGTTACTTTGTTGTTCTTATATATGTCTGAGAATTTTATATTAGCAGAATTATTTGTTTTTAAAGAAAAGTCAGGTGCAGTACCTCCTTTTCTTAATTTACTGTCATTTTCAACAGAATTTGCCACCTCTTTTAAATAATGATTCGAACTGAATTCAGGAATTGAGCTGAATATTGCGGCTCGTTGTTCTCTGAAATTTACCGAAAATCTATCGGATCTTTTCGCCAATAAATATAGAGAATATGAAGATTTTGGATGTTTTTCCAAGAAAGCAGAATCAATCTGCCTGCTTTTTTGATTAAATTTAATTATTTCATTTGCAATGCCCTGCTTTTCAAAAGGTGTTATTTCGGGAGTGTTCAATTTGTTGAGAAGATCATCGATCTTATTGTTTATCGATAAATTTTCAAGCTCCTCCTCATGTTCAACCGCAATTTCATTTGTTAAAGCACCACTTATTAAAGACCCGGGCAAATCTTCAGCGACACCTGTGATTGTTATGAAATTGTTGTCCAAAAAAAATCTCAATGAATCTTTAACACCCGAAATTTTGATTATAAACATATCGGGAGTATCTAGTTTCCCGCGTATTACAAATTTTCCGTCCTTTATTTCCTCTTTAAATGAAACAGGATTCGACTCTGATTCGCTCGCCATATAAACAAACATCGAATCAGACTTTATCCCTGAAATGTTTCCTTCAATAATAAATCCGTCATATTCATCTTTGTTAGAACAAGAGAAAATTGTAATGAGAATCAAAACCGATATAATGGATTTATTCATCTTCAAAATACCACTCTTTATATTTAATATAACCTTGCGCATTTTTCCTTGCAGCTTCACCAACTTCGGCAGATGCCTCCTTCACCTTTTTTGCGGGGATTCCGGCATACACACCTGGTTCAAGAACAGAATTGCTGAGGACAATAGCCCCGGCACCTATAATTGTGTTATCCGGAACAACTGCATTATCCATAATTATTGCTCCCATGCCAATGAGAACATTACTGCCTACTTTTGCACCATGAATAATTGCATTATGACCGACCGATACATCATCTCCGATTTCTACAACAGATCTTTTATGAAGAGTGTGTAAAACTGCCCCGTCCTGAATATTTACTCTGTTGCCGACTTTTATGGGATTAACATCTCCTCTGAGTACAGTACCGTACCAAATGCTGCAATCATCTCCAATAACTACATCGCCAATAATCGCTGCATTCTCGGCCAGAAAACAGTTCTTACCTATAACCGGAGTAATGGAATTAAGTTTCCTAATTATTGCCATAGTTCTAAAAATTTTCAGCGAATATACAAATAGAAATCTGGATTAATTACTAATTATAAAAAATGGATAAATATTAAAAAAATGTAAGTTTTAAAACTTATAATGCTTATAGTATGTAATTATTCAAGCTTCATTAACTAATAAATTAAAATTTTCTAAAAAATGGTTTCCACTTGAAATATATTAATTACATTTGTAGGGAATTTAATCAATCACAATATCCATAATTTTATTCAAGTATGCAACACAAAGTAATAGATACACAAGATGTTGTTGTGAGGTTTACAGGCGATTCCGGTGATGGTATGCAGTTAACCGGAACAC
>CAZOOH010000305.1:0-2084 GCA_964581375.1 uncultured Muribaculaceae bacterium | reverse complement strand
GATTGATTACAAGGGCAAGATTTTCGGAAGGGATAACCGGGGTCTCGTCTTTGGTGCAGGATGTGAATGTGGCGGCAATTAGTGTTGTTGTAACGATTGCCAAAATTGCGTGCAGACGGAATAATTTCCTTAAAGGGGTAAACATAGCTGTATTTATTTATCTGTTAATGATTTAGAAATTCCATTGAAGCGATGCTCTGAAGTTGATTCCGGGCATTGCATAGAACTTGATGTTCTGGTACTGTTTGTCGGCCAGATTCATTATTTTGGCCGTAGATGTCCATTTGTAGCCGAGCAGTTTGAACTTATATATAGCTCCGGCATCGAACACAAGGTAGGCCGGCATAATGTCGAAGATATCGACTGTGGTGCGGCGGCCGGTGTAAAGTGTCGTGACAAAGAGTGTTAAGCCGGAGTGTTCGGCTTTTAGTGTTGTATTAAACAGATGGCGCGGCTGGTATGCGAGTTGTTTGCCTACCGAAGGGTCTTCGGGCATAAGTGACTCAAGCATTCTGATGTTTGAGTAGTTATAGTTTGCATTGACGCCGCAATTCAATTCCCCGATTTTGCCGCTCACTTTTATGCCGGCCTCCAGACCTGTCGAGAGAACCGAAGGTATATTCTGAGGACGCCATACTGAACCGGCAGGTAACCAGCGAATCCAGTCACGAACATCGCTGCGGTATATTGTGAACCAGGCATCTGCACTTGTTTTGTTGACCATAAGGGAGTAATCGGCTCCGGTTTCGGCTGTAAAAGAGCGTTCCGATTTAAGGTAGAGATTGTTGCCTCCCCAATATCGGTCATTCAGGGTAGGTACTTTGATGCTCCGGGAAATTGAACCTCTCAGACTGAGTGTTTGATTGATACCTGACTTAACTATGAATTTTGCATCGAATGAGGGCATAAGCGGAGCCACAACTCCTGTAACCCACATCTGCCTAACTCCTGCTGAGAGGATCAAATTCTTGACCGGAATATATCGTGCAAGTGTATAGATGTTTGTCCTTAATTCGTGTGTACCGGAATCGTAGGAATAGACCTGCGGCTTAGTGTAATCACTTGTTATACCGGCTTTTATTGAGAAACCCTGAAATGTGTAGTCGCTCTCAAGCAACGCCGATACCTTGTTTGCGGCAATTTTATCGCCCTCGTACTCCTGATCGTTACAAGCGTACGACAGAGAGGTTGTGTAGCGGAATCGACCTGCGTTTGCCGAATATTTTACCGATGTGCGGAGCATTTTATCGGAAATAGAATCGTACGTTACAGGGTTTTCGTTATTTGAAACAGTGGGTTGAATTTCCCGCAGATGGTTGATTGTAAGCAATGATATGGTGAGCATTGAGTTTTCGCCGAATCGCTTGTTAATCTCCTGAAGTAATCCGTTTCCGTGAGCCGAAGCGTTATTTAGGCGCTCCCACGGGTAACCCGGAACTGTATTGTTACGGAAAGTATAATCATTCTCAGAGACTTCGCCGTATAAAGATGTTCGGCTTTCGAATGATTTTTTGGTAAATCTCACTGTAGCTCCGGAAAAAAAGTTGTTATAACTCCCTGCCGAAACTAAAACATCGCCATGAACACCATTTTTCCATTCTGGTATTGTATTGAGTCTTAGCGCCCCTCCAATGCTTCCCTCTCCGTTAACGGTCGAGTTGCCCCCTGTATGAAGCTCTATGGCATCTACAAGATATACAGGGATAAGAGAAAAATCGGTAACTCCCATTGTCGGGAATGAGATATCGAGATCGTTCCATGTAATTTTTGTATGAGAAGAGGAGGTCCCTCTAACCGAGAGGTAAGATCCTGCACCTTTTCCGTTCTCTTTAATATTGAGCGCAGTCTCCTCCTTAATAAACTCAGCAAGGGTTGCCATTTTACGCTCAGGGTAATCCTTAAGCGTAAAGACTCTTATTTTTGTTCCTTTACTGAAAGAACGATTTGCAGCTGCTCCGTTGTTGCGTGCAGATGTTATTCTCAGTGAATCAAGTTTACGTAAAAGCGTATCCTGTGCAGATAGTTTTTCTCCTGCAAAATTTAGACAAAATAAAATAACGGCGTATGAAAATATTTTTCTCATC
>CAZOOH010000304.1:0-2085 GCA_964581375.1 uncultured Muribaculaceae bacterium | reverse complement strand
TAGAGATTTCAATTAAGAATACAAAAAAGTGGTCTAAAGAATGGGGAGTAGTTTACAATCCGGATTATGCTTTCGACAATAGCTTATATAATGAAGATTCATCGCCAGCTTCGGCTGATGGCATTGTTGACTATGTAATAATTATCTGGAGGTATTCAACTGGTTGGAATACACAACCAGTAATTGATGACCCTTTAACTACTAATTTTAATGAATGTACAAAAAAATGGTCAGGTAGCGAAGGTGGGGTCGCTGGTTTAACAAATTATAATTATAATGGATTGTCGGTTATAACTGGCTTTACTGTAACTTTAGGTGGATTGTCTGCCATTGGATTAACGAGCTTTTTTCCACATGAGGTTGCCCATCAACTGTATTCGTGCCGTCATAATTTTGGAGCGAACTCAACACGGGGAAATTTCTTTTATTTTCCAGCCAGTGGGTGGGGCATGATGAGTTCCAACTCTAAAATCATGTTGTGTTCAAATAGCTGGGAATCTTGGTTATTGGGCTGGAACGACCTTTTTACCGGTTCCGGCCATGAGCCCAGCAATATATTAGGATCATATAGCTTAAATAGTAGCGGGAATTATACTCTTCGCGATTTTGCTACTACTGGCGATGCAATAAGAGTTAAAATCCCAGGCACAGAGACTTATTTGTGGATAGAAAATCACCAGGGGTTGTCTGACAGTGAAACAAAGCCTTGGGCAGGGGCTAACCCGTCTGGGTCGGTTTCATCAACAAATTCAAATATTGCCGATTTCTCGAAAGGAATATACATGTTCACCGAAGATATTGCATCCGACAGGGAAAATTATAATATTACCTCATTTGACGCGTTAGATAAAACAAATCGCATCAAACCCTTAAATCCACAGGGAAATTACGATTACCTTAGAACGGAATATCCCAAATTAGATCCCAATAATCCCAACAAATTGGATACCAGGTATACCTGGGGTAATCCTACTTACGTCTTCGAAAAAACACAAAATAACCCTATTTGCGGAACCAATCCATGGTTCAAATATTTCGATGACTTTCATAGATACGATGAAAGCTCAAAATTACATATATCATCTCCAGATAATGTCATAGATATGTATTGTAATTTTAATTCTGGAAGTTTAGAAGCAGAATACATCGCCTGTGAAACCGACGGTACAAACGAATATATCACCAATTCTTGCTTTGGTGGCCGCAATACTACGGCCTCAACCCTTGGTCAGAGAAGCGATGTTTTTGAACCGGGAGATGAATTGTCAATTTCTGGTATTATACCCGTTTTAAACAATCCTGAGTATGATGAGAGCACCTGTAAAACAGGTATATATTCCTTAAACGGATTGAAAATCTCGATTGTCTCAGAGAACTTAACCACGCACGAAATCACTGTACACATTAGTTTTAACGACTATACTCTTACCCAGGACAAACGTTGGTGCGGTCTGATTGATCTACCCGACCTCACATCAAATTCCAACAGCGACTTAATAATAGATGAAGGGGTTACATTAGAAATTGATAAATCGGGAACTCCTAATAGACATACCCTTACAACAGATGGTGATTTCATTAACCCTACGGTTTTTACGATAAAATCAGGCAGCAAACTCGAAATAGAAGAAGGTGCTGAAATTGTTGTTAAAAACGGCTCTACGCTGGTTCTCGAAAGCGGTGCTACACTGCTGGTAGATAATGGGGGAACATTAACCATTGAGGAATCTGCTAATTTCGATTACCAAGGGGGTACAATAAACTTAGCGGGAAATAATTCATTGATAGATATCGCCGGCAACCTCTCCATCGCCGCCAACGCCCAGTTCACCTTTACGGGTGCCGGCTACATCAAATTCAGCAACCCGGGCGACGACTGGACCGAAAACATCACCTGCGGGTCGGGTTCATCCATTTACCTGCATGGTTCCGGCCAAAGCGACAAGGTGCTCGAAGTGCAGCAAAATACCGTGAGGTTCCCGGCTTTGGCATCGCTTACGTTCGAAGATTGCAAGATTGAAATGGGGGCATCGAAACGTATGCTGGCTACTGCCGATTATCCCATTACCTTCGATAATGTGCTGT
>CAZOOH010000303.1:0-2107 GCA_964581375.1 uncultured Muribaculaceae bacterium | reverse complement strand
AACAATTGATTGACTGGCTTTTATTCGGAATACAAGAGTCAAATCTTACTCATCATTTTTACAGGATAGTTCCCAAACTGAACTCTCCTTTTATGAAAGAGTATTTTGATTATGACCTTATTCTAAGAAATATTAAAGTGGCGTTTTTATCGAGAAAAAATAAAATTTCGGCAGAACCTTACCTTAACAATTACACAAGTATAAACGAACTGCTCAAAACCAGTAAAGCTCCAGATTTCGGACTTACAATGGTAATGGACGAAGCTCCGAAGATCCTTCAAATAATGGATCTTTCCGACTTGTTAGACAGAGAGCAACAACTCGATATGCTAAAGTGGAATAAGGCTAACGAAATCTGCACGTTCAAACTTTTCGATATGAATGTAATTCTCTGTTTCATCTTAAAAGCCTCTATTATAGAGCGATGGAACAAGCTGGACAAGGCCGAGGGTGCCAAGTTCCTGAAATTATTAATTAGTGAATTAAGAAGTAGTAAAAATATATGAAAACCACAGGAAAAGTTACTGGAATTATCTCAAACCTGGTTACCATCGAAGTGGACGGACCGGTTGCTCAGAATGAGATCTGCTTTATAGATCTCGGAGGAGTAAAACTGATGTCCGAAGTTATTAAAGTAAATGGCAAACAGGCGTTTGTACAGGTTTACGAAAGCACGAGAGGTCTAAAAACAGGCGATACTGCCGAATTTATGGGCCATATGCTTGAAGTAACGCTAGGCCCCGGAATTTTATCGAGCAATTATGACGGTTTGCAGAATAACCTCGAAACTATGGACGGTGTGTTCCTTAAGAGAGGTCAATATACAAAACCGCTCGACCTTGAGAAAAAATGGGAATTTACCCCAATTGCAAAGGTTGGCGATAAAGTAGCTGCCGCAGATTGGCTCGGAGAGGTTAAAGAGGGTTGGTTGCCTCATAAAATAATGGTTCCATTTACTTTTAAAGGAAACTATAAAGTAAAATCGATTGCCTCTAAAGGTGAGTTCAAAGTTGAAGAGACAATCGCTACTTTGACAAATGAAGCCGGAGAAGAGGTTCCAGTTACCATGAATCAAAAATGGCCTGTAAAAGTTGCCATCACAGCATATAAAGAGAAGCCTCGTCCTTACAGAATCATGGAGACAGGTGTGAGGGTTATTGATACTTTCAACCCTATAGCCGAAGGAGGTACAGGATTTATTCCGGGTCCTTTCGGTTGCGGTAAAACCGTTCTTCAACACGCAATTTCAAAGCAGGCAGATGCCGACGTTATTATTGTTGCAGCTTGCGGTGAACGTGCAAACGAGGTGGTAGAGATTTTTACGGAATTTCCTGAATTAGTTGACCCTCGTACCGGTCGCAAACTGATGGAACGTACAACTATTATCTGCAACACATCTAATATGCCTGTTGCTGCTAGGGAAGCTTCGGTTTATACAGCAATGACAATTGGTGAATACTACCGTTCTATGGGGTTAAAAGTGCTTCTTTTGGCCGATTCTACTTCGCGTTGGGCTCAGGCACTCCGTGAAATGAGTAATCGTATGGAGGAGTTACCGGGTGCAGATGCATTCCCTATGGACCTTCCTGCTATTATTTCGAACTTCTACGCTAGAGCAGGTATTGTAAACCTAAATAACGGCAATACAGGATCAGTTACTTTTATCGGAACTGTATCGCCGGCAGGTGGTAACCTTAAAGAGCCGGTAACTGAATCGACCAAAAAATCGGCGCGTTGTTTTTACGCTTTGGCTCAAAACAGAGCCGACAGAAAGAGATACCCGGCTGTTGACCCGATTGACTCATATTCAAAATACTTAGAGTATCCCGAAATTATCGAAGACCTTAAATCGAGAATAAGCGAAGATTGGGTAGATAAGGTTCATAAGGGAAAAAACCTTGTTCTGAGAGGAAAAGAGGCTTACGAACAAATAAATATTCTCGGCGACGATGGAGTTCCAATTGAATATCATAAACGGTTTTGGAAGTCGGAACTTATCGATTTCATCATTTTACAGCAAGATGCATTCGATAAAATTGATGCCACTACCCCACTTGCCCGTCAATCTTTTATGTACAATCTTGTAATGGACATCTGCGATAAAGAG
>CAZOOH010000302.1:0-2115 GCA_964581375.1 uncultured Muribaculaceae bacterium | reverse complement strand
TAGGAATCTATTCAGGAACATATTCGATTACGTTTTCGTATAACTAACGGAAGTTTCGATTCTGTAAAAGGTAATTTATTAAAAATTTTAAAAAAAACAACTCTATAGTAAGTAATCCCGAAGGGGTTATGTATAGTTTTTTTACACTTTTTTATTTACATTTGAAGTAAATTTACGGAAAACAATATTTTAATAATTATATCAATGTGTAAATCAGGATTCTCCGAGAAACAAAGAGTTCCTCAAAAATCGAAAATTACTTTTTATGCGTTTGCGTTAATGCTTTTTTCTATCCTTGGTACAATAAATTTAAGTGCTCAGGGCGACCTTCTAATTACACCTCGCAGGGTTGTATTTGACGGAACAAAAAGAGTAATGGAGCTTAACCTTGCAAATACCGGCAAGGATACAGCCAAATACAATGTATCCATAATTCAATACAGAATGAATGAAGATGGTTCATTTGAAGAGATTACAGTTCCGGATCCGGGTCAGAATTTTGCCGATAAAAACATCCGTTTTTTTCCTAGAACAGTTACACTCGGCCCTAATGAAGCTCAATCTGTAAAAATGCAGGTAACAAATACAGACCAACTTGCTCCGGGAGAATATCGTTCACATGTTTACTTCAGAGCTGTACCAAAAGAGGTTGCTCTGGGTGAGACAAATACCAAAAAAGATACTGCAAATGTAAGTATCAAATTGGTTCCGATTTTTGGTATAACAATTCCGGTAATTATAAGAGTTGGTCCATCTACAACAAAAGTTACTCTATCTGACCTTAAAATGAATTACGTAAATGACACAACAAATCGCCTAGAAATTAAATTTAACAGGACAGGCAATATGTCAATTTACGGCGATATCAAAGTGGTGCATGTGTCACCAACAGGTAAAGAGACTGTGGTTGGAACAGTTAACGGAATAGCGGTTTATACACCTAATGCCTCAAGAAGATTTACGGTAGAGCTCGATAACAAAGCAAAAGCCGATCTTCATAAAGGTAGCTTAAAGGTTACATATTTCGCTCAGTCCGACACCAAACCGGAAAAATACGCGGAGACTGAACTAAGGCTGCAATAAGTTTGTTTTATATTGTACTTTATCGATTTTTAATATTTTTTAATTTACAAACGAAATGAATACCAATTATATAACAATTGAAACAAGGAATTTTTTTTTAAAATTATTCTGTTTTGTAATTGTTATGATTGGTCTTAACTCGATTACAAAAGCTCAGGCTATTACGTTTACTTCTATTCAAGATTTAAATTTCGGTACTTTTTTATCTTCTGGAAGCGGAGGAACTTTAACTATTTCAAATACAAGCGTCAGGTCTGCTACCGGAAATGTTATTCCCGTACTATCAAGTACATTTTCTCCAGCTGTTTTTAGTGTTTATGCCGGAAATATAGCCAGAACTCTTAGATCTTTGTCTTATTCAACTTCAGTTACTCTTACAAGAATAGGTGGAGGAGGTACTATGATGGTAACATTAAATGCATATACACCTAAAATACCTGGTAATGGCACACCTTTAAAAAAGTTTAAATCTTTAGAATATACTATCGGAGGAAAATTAACTGTAGGAACTTTAACAGCAAACCCCGGCGGTGTATATACAGGATCTTTCACAGTTACTCTAAATTATAACTGACATCGTTTGAATACTCTGCTAATATTTATTTAATCGGCTCATATTATGAGAATTAGAATTGGCTTTTTGGCGCTTAATTTGAAAAGTAGGTTGCAGAAGGCGGGTATCCGTTATCTGCTTACATTACTTTTTACAATTATTGCTTTAATGCCAAACTACGTTATAGCTCAAGGAACATCCGGGGCCGTTGAAGTTACGGAAAATCCTGATTATGAGGAGATATCGGTGTTTTTTAGTATGCCGAGAGTCGGAGGTTCCGATATTGGAGCTATTGTTCGCGACGAAGTGCTGTATCTGCCTATAACCGAAGTATTCAATTTCTTGAAAATCAAGAATTCATACACAACCGGATTCAACGAAATTTCGGGATTTATTGTCGACGAAAATGCCAAGTACCTGATAGACCGTGTTAATAACAAGATTACATATAAACAAAAGGTATATCAGCTTCATCCCGG
>CAZOOH010000301.1:0-2120 GCA_964581375.1 uncultured Muribaculaceae bacterium | reverse complement strand
ATTGTCCTTTTGTTAAACCGTAGATTTGATTATTGAATAGAATTATATTGATATCAATATTTCTTCGTATTGCGTGAATAAAGTGATTGCCGCCAATTGCCAGAGCATCTCCGTCTCCGGTAATCTGCCAAACGGTTAAAGTAGGGTTTGCAACTTTTACACCTGTTGCTATAGCAGATGCCCTACCGTGAATACCGTGAAAACCATAAGTGTTCATGTAGTAAGGAAATCTGGAAGAACAACCGATTCCCGAAACAAAGACAAATCGCTCTTTTGAGTAATTTAATGCTTCACATATTTCGGGCATTGCTCTTTGAACCGATGCCAGAATTGCATGATCGCCGCAACCCGGACACCATTTAACTTCCTGGTTGCTTTTAAAATCTTGTGGAGTATATATAGCCATCTCTGTAATCTTAAAATTCTTATAATATTTCCTTAACTGCATCAACCAGCTCTTTAACAATAAATGGTTGACCCTGTACTTTATTGTACTGATTGTAATTGAATTGTTGTAGTCTGGCTTTCAGATAATCTGCAAATTGACCGCTGTTCAGTTCGCAAATAATTATCTTTTTAAATCCGGAGAAAATCTTTTCGGTATTCTTTGGCAAAGGGAAAATATAGTCAAAATGAGCAAGACTGACTTTATGCCCTTCCGACTGTAACTCTTTCACGGCAGTGTAAAGATGACCAAAGGTTCCCCCCCATCCTACAACGAGAACATCACCAGTTTCTGCTCCAAAAACACTTTGTTCAGGAATAAAATTGGCAAGTCTTGCAACTTTTTCGGCACGTTCTGAAACCATTCTTTCATGAACAAGCGGATCAGAAGAAACATTACCGTTATTGTTTTTCTCAAGGCCTCCAATCCTATGCTCCAAGCCCGGTGTGCCGGGGAAAGCCCATCTTCTTGCCATTCTCTTTTCATCCCTTTTATATGGCCAAAACGGAGTCTCTTCCGGAACAGCAATAACGGGTGGGTTAATTGCAGGGTAATCACTCATTGAAGGAATCTTCCATGGTTCAGAACCATTTGCAAGAAACCCTTCTGTTAACAGCATTACGGGCATCATATGTTCCATAGCATATTTTGCTGAATAGAAAGCAGCCTCAAAACAGTGAGAAGGTGAGTGTGCTGCAATAACGGCAATCGGACATTCTCCATTACGTCCGTAAAGAGCTTGATTAAGGTCGGTTTGCTCTGTTTTGGTAGGTATTCCGGTAGATGGACCACTTCTTTGAACATCTACGATTACTAGAGGAAGTTCTGTAATCATTGCTAACCCGAGTGCCTCAGATTTAAGAGATAGTCCCGGACCTGAAGTTGTTGTAACAGCAAGGTTGCCGGCATATGAAGCACCTATAGCAGTACAAATTCCCGATATTTCATCTTCACATTGTAATGTTTTTGCATTTAAATCTTTACGTAATGCAAGCTCTTCTAAAATACTTGTTGCAGGGGTAATAGGATATGATCCGCAAAATAACGGCCTTCCCGATTTTTCGGATGCAGCAAGTAAACCCCATGCTACTGCTTGATTCCCGTTAATATTCCGATAAAGACCCTTTTCGTGTTTGGCAGGAACAATACTATATGTATTTGGTATCGCCTCTATATTGCCTACATAATTATAACCGGCTCTTAAAACTGCAATATTTGGCTCTATCAATGCCGGTTTCTTGGCAAATTTATCTTTAATAAACTTTTCGGTAAACGACAAAGGCCTGTTAAACAAATAGTAACACATACCAAGTGTAAACATATTCTTAGTCCTTAGAATCGCTTTTGGGTCAAGCCCGCTGTCTTTAAGGCACTCTTTTGTCAATGAAGATATTGGAGCAAATAGAATTGTTCTGTCTTCGATTTTAAGTTCTGAAACAGGATCATTTGTAAGATATCCTGCTTTTTGAATTCCTTTTTCGTCGAATGTATCTGAATCGAGTATTATGGTTGCAGTGGGTTTTGCCCACTGGGCATTTGCTTTTAATGCAGCCGGATTCATTGCTACCAATACGTCGCAAAAATCCCCTGGAGTTCTGATTTCGCCGCTTCCAATGTGGCCTTTGATGCCGCTTTTGCCGCCGACAACGCGACTTCAGGCGCAGGGCCCGGGCCT
>CAZOOH010000300.1:0-2139 GCA_964581375.1 uncultured Muribaculaceae bacterium | reverse complement strand
CTGTATACAAGCACAACAGGGTTACCGGTGAATATATTCTGGATGATAATGGTAACAAAATTTGGGACTTAGGTCCTTCTGTTGTTCAGGACGGTGTCACATATGGGGCACGTACTCAGAATACGGGTCGTCACGGTATTGCAGAACACATGTTGAATACGAACGATTTTACAAGAAATATAATTCAATCACGTGCATTTACAGAATTCACTTTCTTAAATGATTTTAAATTCAGATTAAATTATGCAATTGACTTCAATAACTATTATGCCGAAAATTATGAGAATACAATTGTAGGTGATGGTGCGCCGCAAGGACGTTCAAGAAGAACTGCATCTTTCCGATATACTTTTACTAATCAACAATTGTTAACATACAATAAGGTATTTGGTCGTCATGAATTTAACGTAATGGCTGCTCATGAAAGTTACTGGAATAAATATGATGAACTATATGGTTTCCGTCAAGGTATTATTGTACCGGGAAATACCGAACTCATCAACTTTACTACTACAAACTCACTATATTCATACCAAGACAATCATAAAGTAGAGGGTTACCTTACAAGAGGAACTTACTCTTTCGATAATGGTCGTTACACTGCAGAAGCATCTTTCAGAAGAGACGGTTCTTCAAAATTTGCTTTAGATACAAGATGGGGTAATTTCTGGTCAGTAGGCGGTGGTTGGAGAATTGATAAGGAACCATTCATGGGTAGTCTTCATTGGATTGATTATTTAAAATTGAGAGCATCATACGGTCTAAATGGTAATGATGGCGGTATCAGTTATTATGCATGGCAAGTTCTTTATGATTATTATAACAACTCAGCTGAGCCTGGATTTATTCAGTCAACTACACCGGGAAATCCATATTTACAATGGGAAACTACTATTCAAACAGACTTAGGTCTTGAATTTGCAATGTTCAGAAATAAATTGAGAGGTAACATTGATTGGTTTAATAAAGAATCAAAAGATTTAATTTTCTCTGTTCCGCTTGCACCTTCTACCGGTTATGTATCACAAGCCAGAAACATAGGTAGTGTGTTTAACAGAGGTATTGAAGTCGATATAACAGGTTCAATTTATGAATCAAAGAATTTCTCTGCAAGTTTAAATGTTAACGCTTCTACTTTTATCAATATGATTACTAAGTTACCTGAACAAAATAAGGTTGCTGGTATTATTTCAGGTAACTTCAAAAGAAAGGAAGGTCGTTCAATTTATGATTATTGGTTGCGTCAGTGGTATGGAGTTGATCCTGATAACGGTAATGCACTGTATAAATTTGACGAGACACTTACTTGGGCCGATACAGACTGCAAAACTTTAGCCAATGGCGACAAAGTTACTTCTAACTATGCGAAAGCTTTGTACAACTGGTCAGGAAGCAGTATTCCTAAAGTATATGGATCTATCACTCCTCAATTTAAAATCTATGGAGTTGACCTTTCAATTCAGTTAAACTGGTCAATAGGAGGTAAATCATATGACTACAACTTTGCTTCATTAATGTCAACCGGTGGATTTGGTACTGCTAAAGCTGTCGAAATCTTAGACAGATGGACAACTGTAGGACAAGTTACTAATGTTCCTAGAATGGATAACTCTAAGACTACAAACTTTAATGCCGCATCTTCAAGATGGTTGGTTGATGCTTCTTACTTAGCTGTAAGAAACATTAGTGTATCTTATAATTTTGAACCTGCATTACTTAAATCAATTAATGTTAAATCATTAAGAGTATTTGCAAATGCTGAGAACTTAGCTCTGTTCTCGGCTAGAAAAGGTTTGAATCCTTCACAAAGCTTTAACGGTGATGTATTTAATGACGTAGGTCTTAACAGAACAGTTAGTTTTGGTCTGAATATTAACTTCTAAAATCGATCAAAAAATGAAAAAATTCAAAATATTAATTATAAGTTTGGCAGCGGGGTTAATGTTTATTTCTCAATCTTGCAGTCAAGATTTTCTTGAAACAGTACCTACGGACCAGCTATCTGCTTCATCTGTTTTTACCTCTATGCAGGGTGCATGGGGTGCAATAAACGGAGTGCATCGTTCAATGTATATTCAATACAACTCTTCTCAGGCAAACGGTGGTTTTGCAGGATTGTATTTGTATATTGATTTTATG
>CAZOOH010000299.1:0-2177 GCA_964581375.1 uncultured Muribaculaceae bacterium | reverse complement strand
TCGAATTTAAGGCTTTAGGTTATGTTTATATTGCTAATGTAGCAAATACAAATAACCGAAATGATGCGTATAATCTATTTAAATTCGTAGCTGAGAATACCAAAGTTGAATGGAATTACCAAAGATATACGGATGGAACATTATCAGTTGTTACTGCGAATGAAAATTCCACTGTTGCAGGTGGGATTGGGCATTCCAGTAATTCTGGTAAAACCGTAGCTGCTGATATCCATTCACATCCTGGAAAAACAGAATCTGATTTGAGACCATCTTCTTATGATTACAGGGCAGCAAAAACTCTTCACAAATGGAATCAAAATGTTAAAGTTCAACTGTATATGCCAAAATCTCCTAATCCTAAAACTAGATGGTTGGACTTAGTTAATAATAAGTGGATAAATTATTGAAGAGTAGCCAATGAAATCCTTTACAATAACATTAATATTAGTTGTTACATGTATTGCTTCATGTAATAATGAGAGCGTGGATAAATCAGAAGAAAGCGCGAACCATTTATGGCAATACATCAGTGATTCTACTTACATTTTCTCAGGATTGCAAGAAATTGAAATAAAAGATAGTATTATGGGATTTAAGTATTATAATGCACTGTTGTCCGATAAAAAATAAGAGTCGGAAGATAGTTAAATCTTCCGGACTCTTTTTGTAGTTTTGTTTTCACCACAAAAACTTTACTACATGGATAAAAGTACACATTTTTTTGGAACATCGGTTTTCGGACAGCTAATTTCTCTCATTGATGATGAAATAATTTCAAAAAGCAGTCGAAAACACAAGTCAGACAGGTATATCAAAAAGTTTACAACCAAAGACCATTTGATAAGCATGTTATTTAGCTCATTTGCAAAATGCACCTCATTACGAGAGGTTTCCGGAGCTATGCTCGGATTATCGGGCAAAACAAAGCATTTCCAACTCAAACATATACCCAGAAGGAGCACCTTGTCAGACGCAAACATGCGCAGAAGTTCAGATGTTTTTGGAAGCATATACAACCAGCTTTTAACTAAATTCAGTCACCTTATCTCGGACAGCAGGATTAAAGATGTGATAAATAAGCAAGTAGAAATAATTGACAGCACCACCATAAGCCTTTTCAAGGATATACTTAAATGTGTTGGTCGAAATCCAGCTGATGGCAAGAAGAAAGGCGGTATCAAATTACATTCTGTGATCAATGTTGACCAGCCTGTACCTAAGCTGGTGTGGTTTAGTAGTGCAGCCACTCATGACCATATGATACTTGAGAAACTTAAACCGGATGAAGACACTATTTATGTTTTTGATAAGGGGTACAATGATTATAAAGCATTCGATATGTTCTGCAAATCGGGCACCGGGTTTGTAACACGCATAAAGGACAATGCTGTTTATCAGACAATAGATGAGAAAGTTATAGAAGAGCATATCCATAGTGGGGTTGAGAAAGATGAAATAATTCAGATTAATGTCACAGAAAATGGTGAAAATAAATTACTTAAGCTCAGAAAAGTGCAGTTTTATGATAGGACATTAAAGAGAAGGTTTGAGTTTCTTACCAATCTGTTTGAGATCAGAGCAGATCTTATAGCCGCATTATACAAACTGAGATGGCAAATTGAACTACTATTCAAACAACTCAAGCAAAACTTCCCACTTAAATACTTTCTTGGTGACAATGAAAACGCTATCAAAATACAGATATACTGCGCTTTGATCGCAAACCTGCTGATGACTGCTGTTCAAAAAAAACTCCAACGACACTGGGCTTTTTCAAATTTGGTAAGTTTTTGCAAAATTCATTTGTTCAATTACATTCACTTACTTCGATTCTTAGAGAATCCGGACAAAGACTGGCAAGTAGTATCGGATGAATCAACCCAGCTAACGCTTTTTACCCAAGGGGGGCTTACTTTTTAAAATAACCAAATTTGAAAATTTATATGTTTATTATTCAGTCGGTTAAAATATCAGAAACAAAGTGACCGATTTTTATCGGACAACAATGTATTAATATATGAAAAGAAAATTATAAAACGGCATTTCACATGATGTTGCCCAAACGAGAATCGCTCGCGTCAGCTGAAATACTGTTCATCAAAAGTATCATAAGTTGTCTTTCTTTTCACAAAGTACTCAATCACAATGTTTTTTCTATAAACATTACGCACTGCCTT
>CAZOOH010000298.1:0-2186 GCA_964581375.1 uncultured Muribaculaceae bacterium | reverse complement strand
CTCTAAAAATCTATTATTCAATAGGTTGCAATTGAATTTCTTGCTTACAAAAACAACAATAAGATCATTCAAAACCCTTATTTCGATGAACTTACTGCACACAAGAAGCTTGTATGGGAGAATTTTGGAACACAAAAACTGACAGGATTAGTATTTTCGGTAACTGAATATCCAATTGTTAAATGGTTATATTTGAACTTCAATGCAATTGCAGCAAATATTCATAATAAAGGTGCAGCCGGATTTACTTCACACAGCATTTTTGCACAGGGAAATCTCGGATTAACAATGTTACTTCCAAAGAGTACAAAATTTGAAGTCAACTCTACATTTCAATCGGGCTTGCCATACGGATACTTTGAAGTTTTGCCTCAAGGACAAGTATCACTCTCTATTAAAAAGGGAATGTTAAAAAGCAAAGCCGACCTTGCAATCAATGTAAACGATATCTTCGATACACAACATGAAAGAATTCGCATGAAAGACTATGCAATAAGCGAATATAAACTGGATCAAAGAAACCTCACCAGAAATGTAACAGTAAGCTTCAGCTATAAATTTGGACAAGGAAAGGCAGCTCGCCAAAGAAAAGTAGGCGTACAAGATGAAGCAGGAAGGGTTGGAAATCAATAATATGAATTCTAATAACCAGCAGCTTTCAAAGTGTTCTTGAGTAATGAGACTATAGTCATAGGACCCACACCACCGGGAACCGGAGTTATGCAAGAACACTTTGGAGCAACCTCCTCAAAAAGAACATCACCTTTTAGTTTAAAGCCGGCCTTGTTGTCGGCTTTTACTCTTGTAACACCAACGTCAATAACTACAGCACCCTCTTTTACCATATCGCCTTTAAGGAAACCGGGTACTCCGAGTGCAGCTATTATAATATCGGCCTCTAAAGTAATCTCTTTAATATTTTTTGTTCTGCTGTGAACAATAGTAACAGTACAATCGCCGGGATATCCCTTTTGTGAAAGCAGATTCGCAAGCGGACGACCGACAATATTGCTTCTGCCTACAATAACACACCTTTTACCTGAAGTCTCAATTTTGTACCTCTCGAGCAACTCCATTATTCCAAAAGGAGTGGCAGATACAAAAGAGGGCATTCCGAGAACCATTTTCCCAAAATTTGTGGGATGGAAACCATCAACATCCTTTTTTGGATTTATTCTCTCAATAACTGTTTGTTCGTCAATATGTTTAGGCAGAGGAAGCTGAACGATAAACCCATCAACCTCTTCATCTGCATTCAATTCTTCTATTTTATTCAACAAAAATTCCTGAGAAATTGTATCGGGGTATCTTAAAATGGTCGATCTAAAGCCGACTTGAGCACAAGACTTTTCTTTATTTCCTACGTATGTCTGGCTGGCACCATCTTCTCCAACAAGTATTGCAACCAGATTAGGGACCTTACCGCCTGAAGCAACAATCTGCTTAACTTTTTCGGCAATTTCCGATTTTATTTGATCGGATGTAGCTTTACCATCAATTAATATCATATCTCAAAAAATTATCTTCTCATTGCATTCATTGCACGTAAGGCATTCTTACCTCCGCCTCCCATCATACCCTTCATAACCTTGCGCGTATCTTCGAACTGTTTCATTAATCTGTTAACCTCGGCAATGGTAGTACCGCTGCCGGTTGCAATTCTTTTACGTCGACTACCGTTTAAAACCTGAGGATTCTCGCGCTCATAAGGAGTCATAGACATAATAATTGCTTCGACACTCTTAAAAGCGTTGTTATCAACTTCGACATCTCTTAAAGCCTTTCCCATTCCGGGAATCATAGATGCGAGGTCCTTAATATTGCCCATCTTTTTAATTTGCTGAATCTGAGCATAAAAGTCGGTAAGGGTAAACTGATCTTTCGCAATTTTCTTCTGAAGTCGTCTTGCTTCCTCTTCGTCATACTGTTCCTGAGCCTTCTCAACCAATGAGACAACGTCGCCCATACCGAGAATTCTATCTGCAATTCTTTTCGGATGAAATAAATCGAGAGCTTCAAGCTTTTCCCCTGTACTTACAAATTTAATAGGCTTATTTACTACAGCTTTAATTGACAATGCGGCTCCACCTCTGGTATCGCCGTCCAGTTTTGTTAACACAACGCCGTCAAAATTGAGCCTGTCATTAAATGCTTTTGCAGTCTCAACAGCATCCTGACCTGTCATT
>CAZOOH010000297.1:0-2187 GCA_964581375.1 uncultured Muribaculaceae bacterium | reverse complement strand
TAAGCGGCCTGTCCTCTTCCAGGTTGAGCAGCATTATCACAAACACCACCAAAAACTATTTCAGCCTCATTCGAATTTTTGGCAAATTCGATATATGAAGCAATATTGTCAAACGATTTTTCATCAATAACGGCATTGATAAAATTAGAGCTATCGATTACATCGCCCATTTTAACGCTTTGGCTCCATTTAATCATCTCATCCTTAATACTGTTCCATAATGATTTTGGTACGTACATACGAGATGCTGCAGAACATTTTTGACCTTGGAATTCAAATGCTCCGGCAAAAGCAGAAGCAGCAACCTCTTTTACAGGTGCCGAAGGGTGAACGAATATAAAATCTTTTCCTCCAGTTTCACCAATAAGTCTCGGATAACTTTTGTATTTAGGCAGATTAGCTGCTACTTGAGACCATAATCCATTAAAAGTTGAGTTAGAACCGGTAAAATGAATGCCTGCAAAATGTTCTGAATCAATAACATGTTTGCCAATTAAAGCGCCACTTCCGCAAAGGAAGTTTACAACACCGTCAGGAAGACCTGCCTCCATAAAAATTTTCATTAGATAATAGTTCGATAAAATAGCAGTAGTGGCTGTTTTCCAGACAGTTGTGTTACCCATCATTACCGGAGAGAGATTCAAATTAGATGCAATGGAAGTAAAGTTAAATGGACTAATTGCAAAAACAAATCCTTCCAAAGCTCTGTATTCCATTGAATTTAGCTGATTTGGTGCAGATTTTGGTTGAGATTGATAAATTTGATTTGCAAAAGAGACATTATATCTTAAAAAATCAATTGTTTCACATGCTGAGTCAATTTCGGCCTGGAAAATATTTTTACTTTGGCCAAGCATAGTTGCAGCATTAATAACAGCTCTATACTTTGTAGAAAGCAACTCTGCAATTTTAAGCATAATCGATGCTCTTACAGTCCAGTCAAGATCTGACCAAATTTTATGTGCCTCCATAGCTGCATCAATTGCCATTTTTATCTCCTTTTCACCGGCTTTATGGTAAATCGCAAGAACATGTTTGTGATTATGAGGCATTACTACCTTTTCGGTATTGCCTGTACGAATCTCTTTGCCTCCAATAATTAAAGGTATTTCAATAACTTCTGAGGACTGTTTTTCAAGTTCTTTATCAAGAGCAACTCTTTCAGGGCTGCCCGGTAAATATCCTAAGATAGGTTCATTTAATGGTTTAGGAAAATTGTAAATTGAATTATTCATTGTTATTACTGTTTTATAAACAAAAATACTAAAATTAATGCAACAAAAAGAGAGGATGTTTCGTCTTACAATAAATAAAACTAAAAAAAATGAAAAAATTATTTACAATTATTTCAGTATTAGTAATAGGTACTGTATTATCGGCTCAAACAGTTAAACCTTTTAAAGTATCAGGTTTCACAGGAATCGATGCATCGGGCGTATATAAAATAGAGGTAACCCAATCTTCGAATGAATCTTTAACAATTGATACTGAATTTGAACTAATGAAGTATGTAGAGGTTAAGGTAAAAGACGGAGTTTTATATCTCTCTTTAGATACTGATGCAATGCCGCGATATTTAA
Source organism: uncultured Muribaculaceae bacterium (assembly GCA_964581375.1). Taxonomy (GTDB): domain Bacteria; phylum Bacteroidota; class Bacteroidia; order Bacteroidales; family UBA932; genus JAFIHK01. The sequence goes on along the minus strand of CAZOOH010000297.1, from coordinate 607 downwards.
AAAGGAATACTCCCGACATCAAAGCAAAAGTGGGAATTAAACAATTAGAAAAAGTGAGACTCTCAGGAGCATCAAGCCTAGTTGCAAAATCGAATTTCTCACCTGATAAGTTTTCAATAGGAATGAGTGGTGCCTCATATGCCGAAATACCAGGTATAAATTCAATTGAAACAAAAATTGATATTAGTGGTGCTTCAAAATTGCAATTCAATAGTAAAGGAAAAGAGGTTTTAATAGATGTTTCCGGAGCATCAAAATTGATTGCAAAATTGGATTTTGCAAAAGTTTCTGGTGAATTTTCAGGAGCCTCTTCCAGTGAAGTCTCAGGTACATCAATGAATGCCGAATTTGAGGTTTCAGGCGCTACTTCCCTTAAAGCTGAAGCATTTACATCTGCAAATTTGTTTATTGATGCATCAGGTGCGTCTAAAGCAACTTTCGGCAAACTTAAAGAGGTGTCGATAAAAGCATCAGGAGCCTCTTCAATAAGATATTACGGAAACCCTATAGTCAGAGTTAAAGAGGTTTCAGGAGCATCTTCGGTTAAGCAATTAAACTAAACATTTTAATTAGAATTGCCGGCTATTCTATTATTGGAGTAGCCGGT
>CAZOOH010000296.1:0-2210 GCA_964581375.1 uncultured Muribaculaceae bacterium | reverse complement strand
GTATTAATGAAAATTACGAAACGGCATTATCGTATGCCGAGGAGTTAAAGCACGTTGATGATCCGGATCTTCATGTGGCACGTTTGGAATGTTTCTGTATGTTAGAGGAATACCACAAAGCGGTCACATATCTTGATAATTTGGAGGCAGAAAAAAACGAATACTTAGAAGAAGTATACGAATCGTTTATAAATATCCTTGCCGATCATGAATTCTATACTGTAGGAATTACTTTTGCAAAAAAGGCAATTAAGTTATTCCCGGAAAACAATGATATTCAATTAGCTCTTTTATATATTTATTTCGACTACGAAAAAAATAAAGAAGTAATAAAGCTGGCGACTAAGCTTACAGACAAAATGCCCTATTCTTACGATGTCTGGTATATGCTTGGCGCGTCTTATGCTCGAATAGAAGAGTTCAACAAAGCAATCGAGGCCTTAGATTTTGCACTCACGTGCAAAGATTGTCTGGAATCCAAAATGCTTAAAGGTTTTTGCCTTGCCGGAATCAAGAATTACAAGGAGGCACTGGAAATCAACCTCGAAGTAAATAAAGAAAAGCCCACCAGTCTTGTTCAACAAGCAATTGTACAGTGTTATAGTTATTTGGGACAGAACGAAAAAACAAAAATTTTATCAAGATTTCTGATTGAAGTGTACAAGGGAAACTGTCCGAGATCAATACTTGGCTGCTATCTTAATACTTGTATGGTCACATCACAAGAAGATGAAATGATTGATGCGCTAAAAACTCTGGCATCCACTGGATCACAGCATAAAATGCACCTATTTCTTCAAATGATGGTAAGTAGTTTAATGGATCTTGAGGATAGCACCGATTATTCCGAAGAAATTCTAAAACTCAAAATAGAATTTGGAGGTAATATGAATTTATTTCAGGATATGCTGTTTAAAAAAGGCTTTTTTCATTTTGCAGCCGGAGAGGTTCGTTCTGCCTTGCAATATCTGGAAGAACTGGAAGAAGAAAATTCGGATTATTACCTGCTTCATCCCTTATTAACTTTATGTTATCTTGAAACAGGTAATAAAGATCAATTCTTAAATCAGATATCTTTGTTACCGAAAGATAGATTGACAGTACTTTCAAAGATAAATCATATACATTTTAATCCGGTGCATGATAAAATTATGCTAAGGAGCAAAGATCTTAGCAGTATATTAATAAAGAATATAAACAACTACAATTAATCTATGAAAAGAGGAATCAAAGATTATGGAATGTTGATGCTCAAAGGCATAGCCATGGGAGCAGCCGATGTAGTTCCCGGTGTATCCGGAGGAACAGTAGCATTTATAGTAGGAATCTATGAAGAGCTTATCAACTCTATTAAAAGTATAAATCCTACAAACTTAAAATTACTGTTTTCATTACGAATAGCCGAATTCTGGAAAGCGATAAATGCGAATTTTCTACTTGCGTTGGTTAGTGGAATCGCGATAAGTATCTTTTCATTGGCAAAACTTATCACATATTTACTTGAAAATGAACCCGTGTTAGTTTGGGCATTTTTCTTTGGACTTGTGTTAAGTTCCACCTATTTTGTGGCAAAGACCATTACGCAATGGGATTGGAAGACTTACTTGTTCTTTGTTATCGGAACAGTGGGTGCCTACTTTATTACAGTTGCCACCCCTACCGAAACACCTAACAATCTGTTCTTTATATTTTTATGCGGTGCTATTGCTATCTGCGCCATGATATTGCCCGGAATCTCAGGAAGCTTTATTCTGGTTCTGCTGGGCAAGTATTTCTATATCATGAGTGCTGTCAAATCTCTCGACATCGTTGTAATGTTAGTATTTATTTGCGGTGCATTTATCGGTATTACAAGCTTTTCAAATGTACTTTCATTTTTATTGAGAAGATTCCATAATACGACAATAGCTACATTAGCAGGTTTTATGCTTGGCTCATTAAACAAAGTGTGGCCATGGAAAAAAACAGTCGAAACCTATGTAGATAGTCACGGCCACATCAAACCATTGGTTGAAGAAAATATTCTGCCGAACACCCTTTTATGGGAAGGTATTGGACTGATGCTTTTCGGCTTTATACTTGTTTATGTATTGGAAAAAATCTCTCAAAAGAAGTAATTTCATCGAAATAGAATCTAAAAAAGTCCTGATCAAAACACTGATCAGGACTTTTTTTATATCCTGTTTAGGAGGTTCACAAACAGATTCATA
>CAZOOH010000295.1:0-2244 GCA_964581375.1 uncultured Muribaculaceae bacterium | reverse complement strand
ATTAAATTATAGTTTGAGTTTTAAATAATATTGAAATGTATAAATTTCTTAAAGCAGGAAGAGTTGTAATCTCAATTGTTGTGCTTTTCTTTGTAACACTGAGTTTCTTATATATCACTAAGAATATAGTTACAACCTTTTCTCCCATATTAAAGTACCAGTTTGTCCCTGCATTGTTGAGTTTTGTTTCAGGTTCCGTTCTGGCCATTTTAGTTCTGTTGGGATTAACTCTGTTTTTTGGCAGAATATACTGTTCTACTCTTTGTCCTGCAGGAATTTATCAAGATTTTGTCACTTTTATAACTAAATTCTTTAAGGAGAAAAAGAAAAGGAAATTTAAATCTTCTAAGCCGCATAATATTCTGAGATATAGCATTTTGGCAGTAGCCGGTGTGCCTTTTATTTTCGGAATTACTTATCCTGTGCTCTTGTTAGATCCTTATTCTAATTATGGGAGAGTAGTAACTCAAATTTTTAAAAGTATAGAGACATTTATAAATAACGGACTTACAACATTCTTCCCTGACACGATTTCAAATAAAGCATACTCAGGTTTTGCACTCTCTACTTTAGCAGTTGCAATTGTGTTTTTAAGCGCAATCACAATATTGAGCGCTGTAAGGGGAAGACTATATTGTAACACAATCTGCCCTGTTGGTTCCTTGTTAGGTTTAATGTCCAAGATTTCTCTTTTTAAACCTGTAATGAACAAAGCTTTGTGTGTTAATTGCGGGGATTGTGTGAGAGCATGCAAAAGTGAATGTATAAACTTAAAAGAGAAGTCAATTGACGTAACCAGATGTGTTACTTGTTTTAATTGTATGACTGCATGTAATTACGGTGCATTAAAATATAAGGGGCCGGGTGCCATAAAAGAGAAGGACGAATCTGCCGGAAATCAAAAAGAACCTCGGTTGGCTGGCAGGAGAGAGGCAATTGCTGCAATAGGTTTGCTTGGACTTTCGGCAGCAGCAAGGTCGTTCAATGTAGTTCAGACCGGTAAGCTGAAACCTTCAAAATATGCTATAACCCCTCCGGGTTCTTTAAGCGTAGAAAATCTTAAGGATAAATGTACTTCATGTAATGCATGTATGGCGGCTTGTCCTAATGGCATTATTAAACCTGCATCATATCAATATGGACTTGACGGTATTATGTTGCCTGTGCTTAGTTACGAGAATCATTTCTGCGGTTATGAGTGTAACACTTGTTCGCAGGTTTGTCCTACCGGTGCAATAATTCCTGTAGAAATTGAAAAGAAGCGTCTTATTCAAATCGGAGTTGTTAATTTTACACTTGAGAAGTGTATTGTTTATAAAGACGGGACAGATTGCGGCGCTTGTGATGAGCATTGTCCTACAAAAGCAATTACTATGGTTCCATACGGTTCTACAGGCTTATTTATTCCTTCCACAAATACCGATATCTGTATAGGATGCGGGGGTTGTGAATACATTTGCCCTGCTCGTCCGAAAGCTATGATTATAAACTCCAAAGATATCCACGGTGTGGCAAAAAAACCTCTTGAAGAGAAACAAAAAGAGGTTAAAGTTGATGAATTTGGATTTTAATTCTCAGGACCGAATTTTTTTTCTTTTATTTCTCGTTATTTGTGTCGTTTAAAAGGCTCGGTCTCAGTCTTTTGGTTCGTTCGATTGATTGTGAATCCTGCCACTCTTTAATTAATTTCGGATTGCCGGAAAGTAGTACTTCCGGAACTTTCCACCCGTTATAATCTGCTGGTCTTGTATATACTGGAGGTGATAGAAGTCCGTCCTGAAATGAGTCACTTAATGCAGATGTTTCGTCAGAAATTGCTCCCGGTAATAATCGGATTATAGCATCACAAAGTATTGCAGCGGGAATCTCCCCTCCGCTGAGAACATAATCGCCAATCGAAATTTCTTTAGTAATGAGATGTTCTCTTATTCTATGATCTATACCTTTATAATGACCTGCTAAAATTATCAGATTCTTGAAACAAGAGAGTTGATTTGCGATATTCTGAGTAAGAATTTCACCATCGGGGCTCATGTATATAACTTCGTCATATTCCCGTTCAGATTTTAGTTTTGAAATAATTTTGTGAACAGGTTCAATCATCAGAACCATTCCTGCATCGCCTCCGTAACTGTAATCGTCAGTTTGTTTGTAGTTTCCCTTGCCGAATTCTCTTATGTCATGTATATATATTTCTACTAATCCACTCTTCTTTGCTCTTGAAACAATTGAATGGTTTAGCGG
>CAZOOH010000294.1:0-2245 GCA_964581375.1 uncultured Muribaculaceae bacterium | reverse complement strand
ACGCTATTCTGAAGAATTTTTAGAGAAAATTGCAGAATTCCTCGAAGTTGAACATGTATTACTCACTAACTCAGGCTCGTCGGCAAACCTGCTTGCATTTTCTGCTTTAACTTCAGAGAAGCTCGGTGATAAACGATTAAAACCGGGTGATGAAGTAATTTCAGTGGCAGCAGGATTTCCTGCCACAGTTACACCCATTATTCAATATGGTTTGATACCTGTTTTTGTGGATGTGGAGATACCCACTTATAATATTGATGTGGAGATGATGCGCAAAGCCATTACCGACAAAACCCGTTGTATTTTTATTGCACATACGCTTGGTAACCCTTTTAATATTGATGCTGTCATGCAACTTGCTAAAGAGTTCGATTTGTGGGTAATTGAAGATAACTGTGATGCTTTTGGAAGCGAATATCGAGGAAGAAAAACAGGTAGTTATGCGCATCTGTCAACCATATCGTTTTACCCTGCTCATCATATTACTACAGGCGAAGGTGGTGCTATTTGCACCAACGACCCGCAATTGGCTAAACTTGTACGTGCTTTCCGTGATTGGGGACGTGATTGTTATTGTGCCGGAGGGGAAAACAACACCTGTGGAAAACGTTTCTCACAACAGTTTGGTAACTTGCCTTTTGGCTTCGATCACAAATATGTGTATTCCGAAATAGGATATAATCTTAAAATGACCGATATTCAGGCTGCTATTGGTGCGGCACAGATAGATAAATTACCATACTTTTGCGAGCGACGTAAAGAAAACTTTAAAGAGTGGACACGCATATTTGCAAAGTATCCTGATTATTTTGTTTTACCCGAAGCTACAGAGGGTGCTAATCCGGCATGGTTTGCATTTATAGTCACATTAAAGGAAAATGCAGGTTTTACAAGGGATGAGTTGACTGCATATCTGAATATGAAACTTATCGAAACCCGAAATCTGTTTGCCGGAAATATGACGAAACAGCCGGGTTTTATGAATCGTAATTTCAGAATTGCTGAACATTTGAATAATACCGACTATATAATGAGCAATACATTTTTCTTAGGCACATATCCCGGTCTTACAAGCGAAATGTTTGCGTATGCCGAAAGTGTATTGGCTGATTTCTTAAATGACAAATAAATATGTTGGCCAAAAAATATAAGTCAGTAGTAAAATCAATTAGCAATCCGTTTCAGGGAATCTATACCCTTGAGTTTGCTTCGTTAGGACGATCATATAAGTATTTACCCGGTCAGTTTTTGCATTTGGCAATAGATGGTGAGTACGATGGAGCAGGGCAGTGGCCAGAATCCCGTTGTTTTTCGATGCAAAGCAACCCCGATGAGGAAACCATACGAATTACTTATTCGGTGAAAGGAGATTTTACCAGGCAGATGGAATTGTTATTAAAGGAGGATTCGGAAGTATGGTTAAAACTTCCTTATGGCGATTTATTTGAACAACATCACGATAAAAACAAAACTGTATTTATTGCCGGAGGTACAGGTGTAACTCCTTTTTTATCACTCTTTACACACACATCCTTTAGCGAATACCTACATCCACATATTTATTTGGGTTTCCGTTCAGAAGCTTATAATATCTATCAGGATGAATTAAACAATTCGTGCAATACGTCTAAATTCGTGCAATTCATTTACGAAAACGAAGTTGGAATAATTGATATTAACCGTATCTTTGCCGATAACGGGACTGATGCATCTTACTTTATTTCAGGACCACCTGCAATGATAAAGAGTTTTAAATCTTTTCTAAAGGCGAATGGTGTGTATGAAGATAATGTGTTGACTGATGATTGGGAGTAGAAAAATAATCAATTAAAAATTCCTATGAAGATACTTGTTACAGGAGCAACTGGTTATTTAGGTTCCAATATTGCAGGCTTGTTGATTGAAAAGGGACATGTTGTTTATGCTACTTATCGAGGCAATTCATCTTTCGAAAAGATTAATGAATACCGGACAAGAATTAATTGGATTAATGTTTCTGAAGAGTATGACAAAGTAACCGAATTGACACCGGATGTATTAATACATGCAGCATGGGCAGGATTAGATTTTGAAAAAAGGAATGATTGGGAATTTCAACTAAATAATTTTTATTTTTCAAAAAAAATAATTGAATCTGCCGTTAATTCGGGTGTCAGAAAGATTATCGTTTTAGGATCACAGGCGGAATATGGTATTAGAGCATTTAAAGTAGATGAAGAAACACCAACCGTACCCGTTGATGCTT
>CAZOOH010000293.1:0-2269 GCA_964581375.1 uncultured Muribaculaceae bacterium | reverse complement strand
ACTTACAATAAGATCAACGCTCTTTTTATTATAATAATCCAAAGAGACATCTATTTTGTTATTTAACATAGAGAAATCTACTCCTGCATCAAATATGTTCGTTTTTTCCCACCTTAACTGATCGTTTGGGTATGAGCTAATGTTGTATGCTATTCCACTGGTTTCGGTACTGTAACTTCCTACAGTAAGAACAAGATATGGAGTGTAATTAAGTGAAATATTTCCATTTACACCATAGGATGCCCTTATATTGAATCTGTTAAAAGTGCTTTTTAACCCCGAAAAATACTCCTCTTCGGCTAATTTGTATGTGGCTCCAACGGACCATGTAGGTTTATATCTGTATTTAGGATCTGTCCCAAAGAAATTCGTCAAGTCCAAGCGAGCAGAACCGGTAAAAATGTATTTGTTATTATATTCATAAGAGGCATTTCCATACCAAGATACAAATCGATTATCTCTGACTCCATAGTTATTTCCATATGAAATTGTTCCAAGGTTGGCAGGTGCTGTCCCAAATAGCATACTTCCTTTTACATTATTTGTATTCTTGTTGTAGTCAAGTGCCGAAAAACTGTTATTATAAGTTGCCGAAACCGGATCATAGCCCAAGCGTGTAGGCAGATAAGTATATTCGTAAGTATCTCGGCTAATTTCACTTCCAAAAATGGCATTTATACGGTGTTTGTCTCCTTTGAAATTCTTTTTGAAATTCAACTGAGATCTCAAAACCCAAGACATTATTTCACCATCTGATTGGTCAATTTTGCCGCCTGCAGGAATATAGTGAGTTGTAAAACTGCTTGCATAGGTACCATCATTATAAGCTGTACGCATAACAAACGATTCGGCATCATATATGGTTTGTGACTTTGATGTTCCTTTAACCCATGAACCTCCAATACTTCCGGTTAGAAAATCAGCGAATGTTACATTGATATCGCCACCCAATCTTGCTTGCAGGTTATTACCTGTTGTCATAGCCTTACTCAGATCAGTTTCCGGATGATAAGTAACATCCTTCATTCCAGGGAAAGTTGCGTATGTTGACACTCTTCTTTGTCCTACAGGTGACCAGGCAACAGGATTACCCGAATCGTCATATAGATTTGTATAAGGGAGGATTCTTGATGAGGAACCAAATGAAGTAAATGTTGAATATTGTTCAACTGTAGCATTAGATTCAGAATAATTGACATTTGCAAATGCCCTTACTGAGATCCATTTCTCAGGTTTCCAGGTATTGCTTATATCAAAAATAAAACGAGAGTTGTTATTAAAGCTCAAATTACCAAGCTCTTTGCTATACCTGATTGCGGTATTTAACTGGTTAGTCTCAGTACTGCTTGAAAGCGATAAACTATGCTGCTGAGATTGTTTAGGTTTAATAAGATACTTCCCAATTTCATTAAGAGCGTTATTTTGCTTCAATAGTGCAATTTGAGCATCTGCCTCACTAGCAGAGATTAAACCTTTATTTTTTGCCATTAGGAGGTATGTGTAATCAGAAAGTCTTGAATATGAATTATATGACGAGTACGACGAATTAGGATTTTGATTGTAAATAGCTAACTCTGCGTCCATATAATCTTCAGTTGTTGCTAGATTCAATTTATTTAAATCAGGCTTCATTGTTATTTGATATACACCTTTATAGCTCAAATTAAAACTACCCTTTTTTGCAGATTTTGTTGTGATGACAATTACGCCGTTTGATGCTCTTGCACCATAGATAGAGGCTGCGACAGCATCTTTCAAGACTGTAATATTTTCAATATTGTCTGGATTGACACTCTCTATACCGACATCATTTCCTATAAGTGGGTAACCATCAACTACGATAAGAGGAGTTTTTATCCCATTTATAGTTGAAACCCCACGTATTTCCAGATTACCGTCTTTTGTAAGTACAACCCCTGCAGTTTGACCTTCCAGTACAGATTTTAGTGAAGGCTGGAGTTTGTTTTCCAATTGTTTGGATGAAACAATTGAATATGATCCGGTGGTGCGTTCTCTGGAAAGAGTTTGATATCCGGTTACTACTACATTCTCAAGTTGAACAATCTCCTCTTCCATCTCAACTACATAGTTAGTCCTTGAATCTGCAACAAAATTGATCTCTTTCATTCCAATTAACGATACACGAATTAAATCTCCTTTTTGGACACTTTTAAAAAGAAATTTACCATCATTACCTGTTTGAACATACTCTTTTGAATTTTGGTTGATAAGATATACTCCTGAAAGAGGAGTGCCACTTTCATCCTTA
>CAZOOH010000292.1:0-2276 GCA_964581375.1 uncultured Muribaculaceae bacterium | reverse complement strand
AAAAAATCTACAATTTCTATAATCAGATATTTCTATTATAAATTATCGATTATCAGAGCAAAATTTCATTTTTCAATATTAATATCACATATCAAATATTTAAAATAAGTAAATAAATATTTACCTTTGCTTTATGCAGGTATTGAATAAATTTAAAATGGTGGTAGAAAAAACTTCTAATGGGTTTTCGGCGTATTCAGTTGATTATCCGATTTATACTACCGGAGGAAGCATCAAAGAATTATTGGACAATGCTGTTGAGGCAGCCAATCTCTATTTTGTTGAGAACGGGGTAGCTTTAGATAAAAGTAACATAGTTTTTGAACTGGATTTTGAACAATTCTTTAAATATTATAAGGTTATAAATGCTAAATACCTTGCAAGCACAGTAGGGGTGAACCCGACTTTGCTTTCGCAGTACGTAAGCGGATTAAAAAAACCATCTGCAAGTCAAACGCAAAAAATAATTGAGGGAATTAATAAGATTGGTCGCGAACTTTCGGCAATTGAACTTAGGTAATTTTTTTATATTTGTTGTCAATAAATTCGATTATCATGAAATACGGAATGAGATTACTTGCGGTTTCGGCTGCGTTGGTTCTGTGGGTGGGAACGGCAGTGGCACAAACTCTTAATGTCGCTACTTTTAATGTCCGATTGAAGGTCGATTCGGACGCCAGGAAGGGTGACGGATGGAACCAGAGGGCATCTAAGGTGTGCGATGTTATTAAGTTTCATGATTTTGATTTGTTCGGGGCGCAGGAGGTGACCTTTCCGCAATTAAAAGATATGCTTGAGTTGTTACCGGAGTACTCTTATGTTGGTGTCGGGCGAGACGACGGAAAAACTGCCGGTGAATTTTCTCCTATTTTCTATAAACCGGAAATGTTTAAATTACTTGACTCAGGTAATTTCTGGTTGTCGGCCGATTGTACATGGCCAAATATGGGATGGGATGCGGTTTGTATAAGGATTTGCACCTGGGCTAAGTTTAGGAAGAGGGGGACGGGTAAGATTGTCTGGATGTTCAATACTCACTTTGACCATGTTGGGGTTAAGGCCAGAGAGGAGAGTGCGAAATTAATTGTTTCCAAGATTGACGAAATTTGCGGCGATAACTCGAATGTGATTCTTACCGGCGATTTTAACAGTGACCAGGATTCTGAGGTCTATAAGTATTTAAAAGCCTCTTCGGGGTTGAATGATACTTACGATATTGCCGATTTTAAAATGGAGTGGAGCGGCACAATGAATAATTTTGACCCTGGAATTGTTACCAACTACAGGATTGATTTCATATTTACAGGGAGGGATTTTACCGTAAAAAGATATGGTATATTAAGTGATTCTTATAAATCGGTAAATGGAGAAGGAGAGAAGAGTATGGACAATTTCCCTAAGGAGGCTAAATTCAAACCCGCTAAGGTGAGATACCCTTCGGACCATTTCCCGGTAATGTCGGTCCTCAATTTTTAGTTATTTCATCCACTCAAAAGTAGAATAGTGCTCTCCGGTCATTCCGAGAGATTCATAGACTTTTTGTGCCTTAACGTTGCGTTTATCTACGTATAAACGGATTCCTCTGACGTTGTTGCTCTCAGTAACAAGTTGCTTGATATGATTGTAAAGCGCCCTGAATACCCCGTATTGACGATACTCTTCGCGAACATATACCGATTGAATCCACCAAACCCAGCCGTTACGCCAGTCGCTCCACTCTAATGTAATCATCAGCATACCGGCAGCAACCTCCTCACCCTCTTCAACTCCCGGTACATCGGAAATTCTGGCAACATAATATGATGCCTTTGAAGGGTCGTCAATTACCGCTTTTACACCTTCGTTCAGAACCACTCCGTCGAGTATAAGGTCTTCGGTTTCGAGAGCCATCCTGAGTTGAAATCCCACGATGGCTTCGATATCGTCATTTGTTGCTTTTGTAATCTTAATATTCATTGTTAGCGCTTAAAAAATAAGGGCACAAATCTACCTGCTAAGTTTGTGAATTGCAATACCGCTTCTCAACTTTGGTTCAAACCAGGTGGTTTTAGGCGGCATTATATTTCCTGTATCGGCAATGTCTATAAGCTGTTTCATTGATACTGGGTATAGGGCAAAGGCAGCAGCCATTTCGCCTGAATCGACACGTTTACTGAGTTCGCCGAGTCCGCGAATTCCTCCAACAAAATCGATACGTTTGTCGGTTCTTAAATCTTTAATGCCAAGGTGCTTTTCTAAAATAAGATTCGAAAGAACTGTAACATCGAGAACTCCGA
>CAZOOH010000291.1:0-2279 GCA_964581375.1 uncultured Muribaculaceae bacterium | reverse complement strand
AAGCAACAATTACTGCTATTCCAAACCCAAATTACAGATTCTTAAGATGGATAGGAGATTTTGCAGGAAAACCTCAATCATATACATTTACATTGCTCTATGATATGAGTGGAACTGCGGTATTTGAAAAAATCCCGTGCAAAGATCTTGCGCAATTCAAGGCTAATCCATTGTTGAATATGAATATTAAAGCAACTATATCAAATAACTTAGCAAACGCAGACTGGAAGGGAAGAAGTGGAAAACATGATGGAATTGATTTAGGTGATGAAGGAAATCCAATATATGCAATGTTTGACGGAGTTGTAAAATTTGTTGAATCTGGATTTGAAAATAATTTGTTATATAAATATTATCAAATACAAACTCCAACCACAGCGGCTGGCAATCGAGTTGATTATGAGTGTTTTGTAAATGGCGAAAAAATTTATATTCAATGCTATCATATGCAACAAAACATTTGTGTACAAAAAGGAGACTTCATAACTGCCGGACAAATTATTGGCTTTGTTGGAAGAACTGGCAGTGCATCTTCAGCTCTTTCCGCAGGACCACATCTTCATCTGCAAATAAGAAAAGATAATCGAGATGGAGATATGATAGATCCAAATAAATATTTATATTCAATTTATAAAGATCCACAAGGAAATTACGTAAATAATGGTAACCCAATTAATGATTGTTAAAACATATATTATGAAAATAAGAATATTAATCTCAACAATAGTTACAATACTATTATCAAATACCGGGTTTTCTCAAAACATGGTCAATCTTCAGGTTAACATAGGAGGATTGATTTTAGAGAGAACATACAGCCATGCAGAAGTGATAGCAATAATGGGAGAACCATTGAATTATGAACATTTAATAAATAGTGAATCTTATGAATCAAGTGATGTAAGAATTTATACTTATGGTAATAATAAGTTCATAATTGAAGACAATATCTTTGACATCTTTGTATTGAAAGATACCATTTATAAAATTAACGGAATTTTCGGAGTTGGTGATTTTGTGAGTAAGATTTATGAATTACCACATAATAATATAATACATACTCCTGAACAGGCAGGCCCGGAAATATATTTGATTTTATTTAGAGGGGAAGAGGAAGACAAGAGCCCAATGTATATAACTGTAGTTAACGGCATTATAGTGAAAATTAATTTTTTTGTAGATAATTTGTAATAAAAATGGCGTGATTACAAATCAATTACTTCAAAACAACCTCTCTCCTGCATTGTTACATAAGCTCTTTTTTCGTCGTTGGAGAGCGTAACGTTTGTACAGTTTTTCCCTTTAAGCAGATATGATTTTAGGATTACGCCTTCCGGCGACATCTTCACAATTTTACCGTCACCATAGCGTGATATATATAAATTGCCTTTGCTGTCGCATCTCATCCCGTCCATTCCAAAATCGGAAAAGGTATGAATTACCCTCTTGTTTGCAATACTTCCGTCTTGTAAAATATCATAAGCAATAACTTGTCTCTGATTTGATTCGTTTACAAAGAGTCTTTTCCCGTCCGGAGAGACCTCTACGCCGTTTGTTGTACCCATATTTGACTCAAGCAGGGTTATTCTCCCCTCTCCTCTCGAAATCCAAAGATTTCCCTTATTATTCGTCCAATCGGGGTCACTCAGATATATAAAACCGGTCACCGATGATATAGACAAGTCATTCGGCTGGTTCATTTTGTCATTATGTGCGAAAACACTAATCTCTTTTGTAGATGGATTGATTTTAAGAATATTATGATTGGTATAATCGGCAACATACATCATACCGTCTTTACCGAATCTGATCCCGTTTCCGGTGGAGCCTTCGGGCAGATTCAAAAAGAGTGTCGCTTTGGCTTGTTCAATATTCACTATTCCTATTGTTCCGCGTCGGCCGAAACTTACCGCATATAAATTACCTGCTTTGTCTATTGCAGGTCCCTCCATACCTTCCGGAAAAACCTTCTCCTGCAGCAAATCATAACTGTCTCTTTGCTGTGAATAACCTATTGTACTGACTGATAATAAAAGTATTGTGAAATATTTTTTCATATTTAAGCATAAATAATATTGAAAATTATACTTTGAATAATTTTATAAATTTATTCATTTTTAAATATAAATTATCTATTTTTAAAAAATCAAATTCTGAGCCGATGAAATGAGTAAGTTCAATTAGCACTAGTTTGAAAAGTATCAAAAACACTGAACCCATCCAAACTCTTCAAAACCAACTTTCAGAATGAAAAGATATATTACAATACTACTTACAAC
>CAZOOH010000290.1:0-2282 GCA_964581375.1 uncultured Muribaculaceae bacterium | reverse complement strand
TATTGTGTGCCATAAGAACGGAGCTATAAGGTCCAAAATACTCCGATCCGTCATTTATATAACGTCTGGTAAGAAAAATTCTCGGGAAAGGCTCTTTTTTGATGACAATCCATGGGTAAGTTTTGTCATCTTTGAGCATTACATTGTATCTGGGTTTAAACTGCTTAATAAGAATATTCTCAAGTAATAGTGCATCGGTTTCCGAAGAGACTACAGTATGGTCAAAATCACTGATTTTTGACACCATTACTCTGGTTTTGGCAGATAATGACTCTGAGGACTGAAAATATTGTGAGACTCTGTTTTTAAGACTCTTGGCTTTACCAATGTAGATAATGGTTCCGGTAGAATCATAGAACCTATATACCCCGGGTTCTTTGGGCAATAACTTTACTTTTTCCTTTACAGGCATTGATTTTTCCATTGTTTTCGGCAGAGTTATTTTGTAAAATTAAGAAAAAGATTTACTTTTGAATTATGAGTGCTAAGCTTATTTCAAAAAGCGATTTAAAAAAAGCCTTTAATATAAAAGGTCTGCCCGGTGATGTTGTCGCATTGATTTTAATGTGGCTGCTGGGCCTTAATAAAATCAATAAAATCTACTCAGGTATTTCTCATCTTTCAGGGAGAGATTTTACAGGAGCAGTTCTAAAAGCGCTTAATATCAGATATGAATTTCCCGAAAAAACCTTAGATTATATTCCGCTCGAAGGTCCGTTTATTTTGGTTGCAAATCATCCAACAGGACTTGCCGATGGACTTTTACTGCTGCATGTAGCCAGTTCTATAAGGCCGGATGTTAAATTTATGGCAAATTTTATAATGGAAGAAATTCCAAATATTAAGGAATTTATAATGCCTGTAAATCCCTTCGAATCTAATAAAGGGTGGAAAAGCAGCTATGCAGGGATGAGAGCATCTGCCGAGATACTTAGCGAGGGAGGTGGATTAGTAATTTTCCCTGCCGGTGAGGTATCTACTTCATATAACGGAGGACCTGTAAGGGACAAAAAGTGGAATACATCTGCCCTTAAATTAATTAAAAACTCGAAGGTTCCTGTAGTTCCGGTTTATTTCCACGGTGCCAATTCTAACTTTTTTCATTGGATAGGAAAAATTCACCCTCTGCTTAGAACAATAAGACTTCCTAAAGAGATATTGAATAAGTCGGGGAAGACGATGGCATTCAGATTCGGAAAAACTATTATGCCAAATGAATCTGCCGATTATAAAGATGCGGTTGAGTTTGGAAAATATCTACGAAACAGGGTTTATGCTCTTGAAGCTAATATTGAAGCACCTTCTTCTCATCAATTCCCAACGGAGCTTACAAGAATTGCTCTTCCGAAAAACAGCAGATTAATGCAAAAAGAGATTAAATCTCTTGATCCCAAGAGTTATCTCTTTACTACCGGGAATTATAGCTGTTATCTTACAGAATCTAAAGATATTCCGTTTTTACTACACGAACTTGGTCGTAAAAGAGAAGAGGCATTCAGAGCTGTTGGTGAGGGAACAAATAAAAGTTTGGATACCGATGGATTTGATTTGTATTATAAGCACCTGATTTTGTGGGATAACCATAAGTTTAAACTCGTGGGGGCATACCGTCTTGGTATAGGCTCGGAAATAATGAGTACTTATGGCGTTAAGGGTTTTTATACTCAGACTCTGTATAATTATGAAAAGGGTATGTATGATACTCTGAGCAAGTCTATTGAACTTGGGAGGTCTTTTGTGTCACTTGAGTATCAAAAAGAGGCATTACCATTGATGCTGCTTATTAAAGGATTGTTGTACTCTGTTTTAAAATTCCCTGAAATACAATATCTTCTCGGACCTGTAAGTATAAGCTCCTGGTATCCTAAGTTCTACCGAAGTCTTATGACTTATTACATTAACAAGAAACATTCCGACAAAAATTACGAAAGACTAATCAGACCAAATAATCCTTTTTTCCCTGATTATCTTAAAACTTCCGTTGATGAACTTATGCAAAATAAGATGGATTCAATAGAAAAGTTTGACAGATATCTTCTCAGATTAAGTGACAATCAGTATCGTATGCCTACTTTAGTTAAAAAGTACATAAAAATAGGGGCAAAAATCATTACCTATAATGTCGATCCTGATTTTAATTATTCGCTTGACGGCTTTGTTTTTCTGGATATAAAAGATGTTCCTGAACAGGAGATTCAAGCTTTGGCTAAAGACGAAAAGAACATTGATTTTGTATTAACAAGGTTCGGGAAATTGAGTTAGGGCACTGGATCATAGCCATG
>CAZOOH010000289.1:0-2313 GCA_964581375.1 uncultured Muribaculaceae bacterium | reverse complement strand
AAATGGCGACCGTAAGGGAAGGTGTAATGAAAAAAGAGCCTCTGAATACAGCAGTAAAAGGCACAATTGAAACAATCGATGTCAATGCAATTGTAAATGATACCGATTTCATCGTTAAAATCATTGAAAGACATATTGAGGAGAGAAAAATTGATATTAAAGGTTCTCCAATAATAGTTGCCGGTGGTTACGGAGTTGGATCAAAAGAGAACTTCGGACTGATTTTCGAGTTGGCAAAAGTTTTGGGTGCCGAAGTTGGTGCATCCAGGGCAGCAGTTGATGCAGGATTTGCTGAACATGCACGACAAATTGGTCAAACAGGAGTAACTGTAAGACCTAAGTTGTTTATTTCAGTAGGAATTTCCGGACAAATTCAACACACTGCCGGAATGGACCAATCTGCAATGATTATATCGATTAATAACGATCCAAATGCACCAATTCACCAATTAGCCGATTATGCTATAGTTGGCGATTACAATGAGATTATACCTAAGATGATTAAATCTTACAAGAAAAACAGTAAATAAGATGGGAAATTTTTATAAAGATAATCAAGATATTAAGTTTCAGCTCGGAAATCCCTTGATGAAAAAAATTGTGACATTAAAAGAGCAAGACTTCAAAGATTCTGGTAAATTTGACTACGCTCCTTGCACAGCTGCTGACACTATTGATTCTTACGATAAAGTGCTTGAGATTTTAGGTGAAATTTGTGCAGATGTTATTGCCGTTAATGCAGAATCTGTAGACCACGAAGGTCCTCACCATGCCGACGGCAGAGTTACATATGCTTCAGGTACAAAACAAAATAACGATGTGTTAACACAAGCAGGTCTTTACGGAATGTCATTGCCACGCGAATATGGCGGATTAAATTTCTCTATGATTCCTTATGTTATGGCAGCAGAACTAGTTTCAAGAGCAGATGCCGGTTTTGCGAACATTTGGGGATTACAGGATTGTGCCGAAACAATTCACGAATATGCCTCAGCAGAAATTAAATCAGAGTTCTTGCCCAGAATTCAGCATGGACATACCTGCTCAATGGATTTGACTGAACCGGATGCAGGCAGTGATCTTCAGGCTGTTATGCTTAAAGCTACATACAACGAAGAGAAAGGGATGTGGTATTTGAACGGAGTAAAACGTTTTATTACTAATGGTGATGCCGAAATTAAACTTGTCCTCGCCAGATCGGAAGAGAATACAACAGACGGCCGAGGACTCTCCTATTTCGTTTATGACAAAGAGTGGGGAGGAGTTACTGTAAGAAGAATTGAAAATAAATTAGGAATCAAGGGGTCTCCTACTTGCGAGCTTGTTTTCTCTAATGCTCCTGCCAAACTTGTAGGCGAAAGAAAGATGGGTCTTATTAAATATGTAATGTCTTTAATGAATGGAGCCAGACTGGGTATTGGAGCTCAATCAGTTGGGATCTCCGAAGCTGCATACAGAGAGGCATTGAAATATGCACATGAAAGGACTCAATTCGGGAAGCCAATCATACAGTTCCCTGCTGTTTATGAGATGCTCTCAGTAATCAAGGCAAAATTACAGGCTTCAAGGGCACTACTTTATGAAACCACGAGATTTGTAGACGTTTATAAAGCATATAATTTTATTGCAGAAGAGAGAAAACTTACTCCTGAAGAGAGAACAGAATCTAAAGCTTTTCAAAGACTTGCAGATATGTTCACTCCAATGCTAAAAATGATGTCATCTGAATATTGTAATCAAAATGCCTATGACTCTTTACAAATTCATGGTGGTTCGGGCTTCATGAAAGACTATCCAATTGAACGAATATATAGAGATGCAAGAATTACAACTATTTATGAAGGTACTTCCCAACTTCAGGTTGTTGCTGCTCAAAGATATGTTACAACCGGTTCGTATCTCAATCAAATGAGAGAGTACGAGAAGATTCCAGTAAAAGTCGAACACGAATCACTAAAGAAGATAATTATCGGAATGACAGAACAATATGAACAAGCTGTTGCCCTGGTGGTTGGTCAAGAAAATGAGTATATTGATTTCCACGCCAGAAGACTTGTCGAAATGGCCGGTCATATTATTATGTCTTATCTTCTTTTAATTGATAGTCAAAAAGATAATTCATTTGCTCTATCTGCCGAAATATATACAAATAAATCTGTTTCCTGGAACGACGAAAGGTTCAGCTTTATAAAAGATTTTATACCTGAAAAGCTTGCAACATATGCAGCCGTTAAAGAACTTAATGTGACTGAAGCATAAATTTACATTCATCAAAAAAGGGGCTGATCAATTACTTTTTGGTCAGCCTCTCTT
>CAZOOH010000288.1:0-2378 GCA_964581375.1 uncultured Muribaculaceae bacterium | reverse complement strand
AAGAGCTCATCCAATCTGGTTTTCTGATTGTTATCGCAAATGTTTTTAATATCGGTATAGTACTTAAATGTTATAAGTTTAAGATTCTTATGTAAAATACCTATGCTGTCTGCTATATTAATTACCTTGATACTGTCAGGCACTTCACTGCTCATCTCCATTAACATTCTTTTCCTTAGGTTAGCCAGATTAATTGTAATCTCTCTGGCATCTCTTCTGAAATGAGGGTTAAATCCTCTGAAAAGGTCCATTTGATTATCGCTGAATTTTAATTCATCACGAAAATATCCACCGCTGAACTTTTCGGAATTACTTTCTAACTGTTCAGGCATAATTGAACTTTTGGCAGATACTTGCTTTGAAATATATTCATGGTAAAGAATAGTCCCCAAAGTCGTAATATTCATTACAGCCAAAAAAACAATAGCCCAAATCATAAGTCTATTTCTGGTCTCAGTTTTCATAATATTCAATTTATTCATTAGTCAATAATAACACTGATTCAATTGCAACATCATTCATATACGAGAAATCGGAAGTAGTCTCAATGAAATTTTTATTGGGGTTGTACAAATTTCCAATAATAACTCCGACAGTTACAGCAGCAGCAACAGATAAACCGATCAACGCCGGATTCAATAATCTGAGACCCAATGGTCGATTTATTTGCATCTGCCCGACATTTTCATTACCGATAGAAGATAAAATTCTTGATGCCAAAAACGGGTTTGGTTCAAGTTTTTTCTCCTGCTCAATTATTTCAAAGACTTGATCAAGGTCAGTAAAATCTTTTGAGGTTTTTTTACGATTCATTTTTTTTGGGTTTTATGGTTAGAAACAATTTTTATTTTTTTCCTTCGGTTTTATTTTTTTCGATTAGATATTTTCTCAGATTCTCTTTTGCTCTTTGCAATAAAGCCTCTATGGCACCTTCACTTTTATCTAATATTTCGGCAATCTCCTTCTGAGATAAATCGTTGTATTTACTCAATATTATTGCAGTTCTCTGATTCTCGGGTAGTTTTGAAAGAGCATGGTTTACTCTATCGTGCTTCTCTTTTTGAATCAATAATTCGTCGGGAAGTAATTCCGCAGATCTTATATTGGTACTCTCATTTTTTTGAGATAAAGAGAAAAAATCCTTCATTAAATTCCCTCTCTTTTCACTTTTTGCACTTCTAAGATGATTTAGCGATTTGTTGACTGCAATTCTGAATAACCAAGTTGAAAGTGAGGAATTGCCCTTGAACCCCGATAATGATTTATATGCCGAAATAAATACCTCTTGAGTCAAATCATCTGCCTGAGAACTATCATGAACATAACCTAAGCATGTTCGAAAAACAACATCTTTGTATTTATCTACAATAAACCGGTAATTATTAATATTACCCTCAATTATACTATTGATAATTTCGTTGTCGTTCATGGCAATAAACTATCCTCTTTCGGCAATTAAAAGAAGGGCCTTTTCATCTTTTATTATGATACTCTTCTCCTTGAGAGCAATTATTTTGTCTTTCTCAAAGCTCTTTAAAAGTTTTACGCAATTCTCCGTTGAGATTCCGCAAAAGCCGGCAATATCTTTTCTTGTAAGCAGATTGTACAGTTCGGGGTATTTTTGATTAACTGAGTCAAGATACAACAGCGATTGCGCCAGCCTGCCGTTCATCTGCTTATATAACAGTGTGCTTATTGTTTCAAAAAGAGAGTTGTTTTGTTTGCAGTACCTTCGGGTAATATTAAAACCGAAGCCTCCGTTCTTTTTTACAAGTCCGGAAATTGCCTCTTTTTCAATGAGAAAGGCCTGGCAGTCGGTGAGAGCAATAGTAGAATAGTCGAATTTTATTTTGTCGAAAACAGAAGAGAGACCAATAAAATCGCCGGGAGTGACAACTTTTAGATTAAAACTTTTGTTGTCAATTCCTTCAATATACTGTTTTGCCAATCCTTTAACCATAAAAAGAACATATGAGGCAAATGCACCCTGCTTTGTAATGCTGTCTCCTTTGCGAAAAACTACTTGTGTTTTTCCAGATTGTATGAGCTCTGTTTCCTCTTTATCCAGTAGTTGAAAGCATGGGGCATTTATATTGCAGAAAAATTCGCTATCGTCTTCAAGTATGGTTTTCATATAGTTAGGTCTTTGGATTGATTTATATCAATATATTTATTGTTCTTTTTCAATTTGTTGCTTGTTGCAGCAACTGCAAAATTGCTTTTTGTACAATCTCTGCCGATTTATCTTTGCACCAGAATTAAAAATAAACAAAATTATGCTTTACACAAATTTAAAACACATCGAATCGGCTGCGGAACACGCAAAGATAATTAATGAAAATGAAAATGTAATGGTTATATGCGGCAGAATGGGGCCT
>CAZOOH010000287.1:0-2382 GCA_964581375.1 uncultured Muribaculaceae bacterium | reverse complement strand
ATAATCCTTTGTTGGGTACTAATGGGGCTACAAATGTCTTCTCTGCACAAAAAGGGGCTGACTCAGCAATGCGCCAGGTGCTCGAAAAGGGGTTAGAGAACTTTTCGAAAGTTGCCAAAAATATTACAGGAATTGATTATTCAATATTTCCAGGTACCGGAGCGGCAGGGGGAGTTGGTTTTGCTCTAAAGGCCTTTTTGGGAGCAGAGTTATTACCCGGGTGGTCAATAATGGCCTCTGTGGCCGGGCTCGAAGAGAAAATTGAAAAAAGCGATTTGGTAATTACAGGAGAGGGTTCTCTCGACCGACAAAGTTTGGGAGGAAAACTTATAAGCGGAATTATGGAGCTTTGCCACAAACACAATAAACAACTTTGGATTTTTTGCGGAGTCAGTTCACTTAACGAGGAGTCACTAAGTAAAAATATAAAAATATTTCCACTTACTCTGGAAGAACCCGATCCAGAGGAATCCGTAAAGAATGCAAAAAGGCTTTTGGAAAATATTTCCGAAAAGGCTGCAACTTTTTTAAATGATAATAAGTCTAACCTGCAAACAAATTAATAATAAAAGTCATGTACGACACAATCGCAACAATTTCGGTAATACTGCCCTTTTTGACAGCAATTACAATAATTCTTATAGTATTTATTAGCAAATACTTAAGAGACCGCTCAAGAGATCAGGTTATAATGAAAGCACTTGAAGCAGGAAAAGAGCTGAGTCCCGATTTTTTTAAAAATGCAGAGTTATCAAGAGAAAAAAAGAGCGATCCGCTTACCGGAGCATTAGTATCAATCGGAGTAGGTATCGGCCTTTTTGCTGCACTCTATTTCTTCTTCGGAGGAATTAAATTCGCTGCTTTTGGATTAATTCCTCTATGTATCGGGATTGGCCAATTGATAGCATATTTTGTAAATAAGAATAAAGTACACTCTGAACAATAGTGGCAAAAACCGGGTTTGAGCAACTTGTAAAAGAAAATCAGGAGCCGCTCAGGCGGTTCCTGTTAAATCTTTGCGGGGGTAACGCCACTCTAAGCGACGATCTCGCACAGGAGACATTTATAAAAGCCTACTTGAATTTCGGTTCTTTTAAGGGAGATTCAAAATTTTCTACATGGCTTTTCAGAATAGCATATAACTGCTTTTACGACTACATGCGAAAAAACAAAAACTCTCCGGAACTAATTACTCAATTCACAAGCAACAACGAACCACAAGAGAGTCCGGTTAACCATAGCTTAAACAATCAGGAATTGTATATTGCATTGTCACAATTAAAAACAGAAGAAAAGAGTGCAGTACTTCTTTTTTATATGGAAGATAGAAGCTTAAAAGAGATTTCAAAAATTTCGGGAATGCCCGAAAACACAGTTAAGTCTCATTTATTCAGAGCAAAAGCAAAGATGTCGGACTATTTAAAAGGGATAGGATATGAAAGATGAGGAATTAAATAAGTTTTTTAAAGAAAACAAACAAACTATTGAAGACAAGGGGTTTGAAGCAAGGCTGTTCGAAACAATCAAGTATTTACCCGAACCAAAAAAGAGGGCACTAGTTACAAGAAAGAGCATTATAGTATCGCTATTCTCATTAATTGGAGTCTCTCTTTTTGTTATAACAGGCGGTTCTGCATCGCTTTTAGAGAGCCTTGAGCAGATATTCTATACAATTGCCAATGCCGGTAAAGTAACTCCCGAAATAGTCGTTTCAGCTGTACTTATATTAATAATGTTTGCAGGAATAGGCAAACTTGTAGTAGAAGAGTTTTAATTTTTCTTGTAATTAGAAAAGTGTAAGATCGGGCAACAAACGGTAAGACATTCTATGGTAAGGAGAGGGGCCGTATTTCGCAATAGCCTCTCTGTGTTTTTTTGTAGGATACGCCATATTGCTGCTCCAATCATATTGAGGATGCTCCCGTGCAATATTTAACATGTATTCATCTCGGTGAGTCTTGGCCAGAACCGACGCTGCAGCAATAGCGGCGAACTTACTGTCGCCCTTAATGATACATTTGTGCGGAATATCTTTATAATTATAAAAACGATTGCCGTCAATAATCAGAAACTGAGGTTTTACAATGAGCTTTTCAACAGCCAGATGCATTGCCATTATGGAAGCCCGCAGAATATTTATTTGATCTATAGTTACAGCATCTACCGAAGCCACAGCCCAAGCTAAAGCCGATTCTTCGATAATCGGTCTGAGCAGATTTCTCTCTTTAAGAGTGAGTTTTTTTGAATCATTAAGCAGCGGATTATAAAAGTCATTGGGTAAAATTACGGCAGATGCAAAAACTGGCCCCGCTAAAGCACCTCTGCCGGCTTCGTCGCAACCGGCTTCAATACATTCTTCCTGAAAAAATGGTAGTAAATGTG
>CAZOOH010000286.1:0-2385 GCA_964581375.1 uncultured Muribaculaceae bacterium | reverse complement strand
CAATTACCGCAATTATGGCCTCTTCATGTAAGGAGGGAGCCGACGATAAAGGTGTGCTTATAACCAAAAGTGATATAGCAGTCGAGAATGGACTAATGTCGGCAGAAGTCATGCACTCTTTGGCAAAGGTTTCCGATCCTCAAATATCACCTGACGGGACCAAAGTTTTGTATGGGGTTGCCTATACAAGTATTACCGAGAACAAGAATAACCGCGAGCTTTTTATAATGAACCTCGACGGAACCGATAATAAGCAAATCACTACAACTCCAAAGAGTGAAAATAATGCAAGATGGACCATCGACGGCAAAAAGATAGCCTATTTGCAGGGTGGTCAGCTTTGGATTATGAACAGCGACGGGACAGATGCCAAAAAGATAAGTGATATAGAGAAAGGTATATCTGAATTTGAATTCTCCCCTACTGGTACAAAAATACTCTTTACAAGCAGTGTAAAGTCGGCAACTAAACCGACCGATTTGTATCCCGACCTTGAGAAAGCCAATGCAAGAATTATTGACGGCCTTATGTACAGGCACTGGGATCAGTTTGTAGAGGAGATACCTCACCCATTTATTGCAGATTTCTCTGAAAAATCTCTTGAAAATATAGTTGATTTACTGGAAGGTGAACCTTATGAGTGCCCTACTCTTCCATTTGGCGGAATCGACCAGCTGAGCTGGAGCCCGGATGAGTCGAAGATAGCCTATTCATGCCGTAAAAAAACAGGCGTAGAGTATGCACTATCTACAAATACCGATATTTATATTTATGATATCGCTTCAAAAAGTGCGAAAAACATTACAGAGGGAATGATGGGATACGACACTTCTCCGCTCTTCTCGAATGACGGCAAATACATCGCATGGGTAAGCATGGAGAGGGACGGTTACGAAGCCGACAAACAACGTCTCTTCATAATGGACATGGAGTCAGGTGTAAAAAAGGAGCTTACTTCCGATTATAAGTACAATGTCGAAGAGATTACCTGGACACCGGATAACAGCGGATTATATTTTACCTCATGCGTGAATGCACTAAAAGATGTTTACAAGGTAAATATTGCAGATAATTCAATCACACAACTGACTAAAGGTATGTTCGACTTCGACGGCGTAAAGGTTGCCGGCGACAAACTAGTCACAACATATAAGAGTATGGCTATGCCTAATGAATTGGTTTCCATTAATGCGGCAGATGGTAAGTTTACTCAAATCTCTTTTGAAAACAAAAATCTGCTCGACAAAATCAAAATGGGAAAAATTGAACAGAGATGGGTTACTACAACCGACAAAAAGCAAATGCACATGTGGGTAGTGTATCCTCCTGACTTCGATTCTACAAAGAAATATCCTGCTCTTCTGTTCTGCATGGGAGGACCTCAAGGCACTTTAAGCCAAAGCTGGTCATACCGCTGGAATCCGGAATTGATGGCCGCACACGGTTATATTGTGATTCTGCCTAACAGAAGGGGAACATCTGCTTTTGGACAAGAGTGGTGTGAGCAGATTTCGGGCGATTATATCGGTCAAAACATGAATGACTACTTCTCAGCTGTAGATGAGATGCAAAAAGAGCCTTACGTAGGGAAAGTTGGTGCCGTAGGTGCAAGTTACGGAGGTTACTCGGTCTATTATTTAGCGGGCATACATAAAGGCAGATTCTCTGCTTTTGTAGCGCATGCAGGGATATTTGACCAAGAGCACATGTATATGACAACTGAGGAGCTTTGGTTCCCGAATTTCGATAACGGAGGTGCTCCTTGGGACAACAACCCGATTGCAAATCGTCACTATGCAAACTCTCCTCATAAACTTGTAAAGAATTGGAACACTCCTATTCTTATTACAGCTGGCGAAATGGACTTCAGGGTTCCGTACGATCAGGCAATGGCTGCATTTACTTCTGCTCAACTTATGAAGGTCCCTTCAAAACTTGTCCTGTTCCCGGATGAAAATCACTGGATTCTTAAACCTCAAAATTCAATTTTATGGAACAGAATATATTTCGAATGGCTCGATAAATATTTGAAAAACTAAACTATAACAAACATTTTATGAGAAAATTATTTTTCCT
This sequence comes from uncultured Muribaculaceae bacterium, assembly GCA_964581375.1. GTDB lineage: Bacteria > Bacteroidota > Bacteroidia > Bacteroidales > UBA932 > JAFIHK01. The sequence continues at coordinate 309 of CAZOOH010000286.1, read as the reverse complement.
TTTTGTGTGTGCATCGGTATCTCTGTTTGCATACTCACAAAAGAAACCTTTGGATCACTCTGTTTATGACTCATGGAAGAGTGTTGGTCCATCGGCACCCGGATCGCCTCTGATTACAAAAGACTGGAATTTTGCAATTTTCAGCATTAATCCTCAAGAGGGCGACAATAAGCTGGTAATCTCAAACTTAAACACATTTGAGCAAATTACTTTTGATCGCGCAACAGGAGCAAAATTCACTGAAAATAATTCTGCAATCACTTTTACAATTAAACCATTCTTTAAAGATGTGAAAATTGCAAAACAAAA
>CAZOOH010000285.1:0-2397 GCA_964581375.1 uncultured Muribaculaceae bacterium | reverse complement strand
CACCGTTGATGTATGGAGCTCCAACCACCACTTTACCATTGTCGTCGGTCAAAAGAACTTTTTCGAAGCTTAGAGCATCTCCCTCATTGGCTTGAAGGCGATTTACGAACACTTTGTTCTCTTTTTCAACTTTAAATTGTTGTCCTGCAATATCTACAATTGCGTACATAAAAAATAATTTTTTATATTTTAGACTGCAAGCGGCTATTAAATAGCTCTTAATCAATAGCTTGACAATCTTTATTAAATTTCAAACGGGAAGCAAATATAGACAAATAAATTAAAAGTGCAAAACAACACATAAATAAATGACTTATATTTGTGTGTTAATTTAATGTCAAAGAAATAAAACAAAATACCGACTATACTACACCTTATATCACATAACCTACTAAACCAAACTTACAAACTAAACCGGCACTATGGAGTCTCCTTTTATTTTTAACAGGTTCGTTACTGGACAGGACTTTATTCCGAGAAGCGCAGAGCTGAATCTTCTTACGGATATGCTCAATCAAAGGCAAAATTGTTTGATTGTGGAACCCGCAAACAATGGTAAAAAATCCATTGTCAATCAAGCTATTCTTGTGTTACAAAAAGAGTCCGGTAATTTTCATCTATGTAAAATTGATCTTTTTAATGTAAAAACACAACATAAGTTCTTATGTAAACTTGTCAACAAATTACTTAGACCACTATCGGCAAGGCATGACGAACTTCAAAGACTGGCCAAAGAGTATCTGAGTAAAATCCCCTATACAATATCAAGTCCCGAAAACAACACAATGCCCGGAACAATAAACATAGGGAAAGTCCTTACCCATGCGCAAAAAGTGGAAATACTGAATTTGCCAAATATACTTTCGGAAAACTATTCAACCAATTTTATCCTCTATTTTGAAGAATTTCAAGAGATTGCAACCCATAATGAAGCACAGGAGACGCTCGAACTCATAAATAAAACATGGGCATCACATCACAATTGTACATACCTCATTACCGGTTCATTTGTAAATATGATGAATGAAATTTTTATTGATAATAAATTATTAAACAATAAGATAGAACGAATAAAGTTGGAAAAGATAAACGAAAAATGTTTTTCCGATTTTATTATCCGGAATTTTCAGAAAGCCGGAAAAGTCATTCCTAAAGAGATTGCTGAACAGATGTGCCGTTTGACCGAGAACCACCCGTATTATACTCAACATCTGGCCGATATTACATTTGGTCTTACTAGAGGCTACGTTAATCATCAGGTATTAAGTCAGGGATTTACACTTTTACTGGACTATCACTCTCAATATTTCCGTCTTATAACGCACAAAATGAGTCATTTCCAGTTAAATCTGCTTAAAGCGATACTGGACGGAAACAACAAATTCAGCTCTGTGGAGATGCTCGACAAATATGAGCTGCAATCATCTGCCAATGTGAACAGGCTTAAAGAGGCTGTGCAAAAAAAGGAGATTATCGTATTCGATAAGGGTATGGCCAACTTCACCGACCCTATATTCAAAACCTGGCTGAAAGAGGTTTTTTTCACTGTTTAAAAGTTAATTTAAGAAGCAGTAATATCGAATAAGCTGCGACTTCTGTATCTTTTAAAAAAAATCAATTAACTTTAGTATTTAGTTTTAGTACCTCAAAATGAAAAAAATACTTATAGCAGTAACAGGTGCAAGCGGGCAGTTATATGCAAAGAATATAATCGACCGTCTGAGAGATCTGGCATCTGCATCAAAAGATATAGAAGTCGATATAATTTTCTCGATTCCGGCAAAGGGTGTATGGAAGGAGGAGCTTGACTCCACTTACGCTCAGCTTGAAATGAGCATTAGTGAAGGTGTCAGCAATGTCAAACTCATTAATAATTATGATTTTAATAACAGAAATGCCTCAGGGTCTGGTTGTGCCGATATTATGATTATACTGCCTTGCAGTATGGGGACTATTGGCCGGATTGCGGCAGGAACTTCTGACACTCTTATTCTGAGGGCGGCGGACGTGATGCTTAAGGAGCGCAAGCGGCTGGTTCTGGTTCCCAGGGAGTGCCCCTACTCTCTTATACATTTGAGAAATATGACTGCACTTACCGAAGCAGGAGCCGTAATCGCGTCCGCCGCCCCCTCATTCTATCTTAAACCTTCGGGAATTGAGCAGATGGTTTCAATTTTTGTTTCAAGAATTCTGGAGCTTGCAGGCATAGGATCTATCGCTGAAAATGAGCGTTGGGGCAGTTAGAAGATTAACAATTATCGGGTGTGTTTACGCCACACTTAGAAATAAAAGATACAAATTTGTGTAGTTATGAAAATTTCACAAGACAGAGTTTTCAAGTATCAACTGATTGCGTTGTTTTTAGTTGTAACGGTATTTATGAGTTTTGCCGGCTAC
>CAZOOH010000284.1:0-2405 GCA_964581375.1 uncultured Muribaculaceae bacterium | reverse complement strand
AGCCGAGATACGTAGCTGTTTAATAGGACCTGTGTATTTTGAAGGAATTGTATAGCCTAAACGAACTTCACGAAGGTTAATAAAGTCTGTGCTGAATACATTCTTCTCATCATTTCTATCATAGTGATATGATCCATAGCTCTCTGCGTCTAGAACCTTTGTGTTAGCAACTGGTGTAGCAGATACGTTACCTGCAGCGTCTGTATAAACGAATTTATTATTAGCCGCATCCCATTTACCATAATAACTAGCTAAAGAAAGCCCATTTTCGCGGATATCAATACCGTTTTGTAAAGCTGATTCCTCAAATATACCAGAGTACATACCCCACATATAAGAAGTGTAATACATATTTCCACCTCTTTGCATGTCAATAAGAATACTCATGTCAAATCCTTTATAGTTGAATGTGTTAGTCAAACCTGCAGTGAAGCTAGGAGTTGCATTTCCGATAGGTTTGATTGGACTTGCAGCATAGTAACCTGTTGAAGGGTTGATAAGTTTGTTTCCTTGATCATCATAAACATAACCTGTACCATAAATAACAGGATATGATGATCCAACAAATGCTCCAGATTTAACGCGGAATGGTGCATTTTGAAGATTTAAATAAGATAGACCTTCAGCTATACTTTCAACTTTATTATCTAGAGTAGCGATGTTTAATTGAACATCCCAAGTGAAATTTTTAGTCATTACAGGAGAGCCATTCAATGTTAGCTCAATACCTTTATTAGACATATGACCAGAGTTGATGTACATACTAGCATATCCTGTAGCACCAGAAACCATTGCAGGAACGATTTGGTCGTAAGTGTGTTTTTGATAGTATGATAAGTCAAATCCTAATCTGTTGTTCAAGAAGCGAGCTTCTAAACCAATTTCCCAAGATCTTGTAGATTCAGGTTTTAGGTTTGGATTAGCCATTGTAGTAGGAGCATTATATCTAGGGTTGCTACCAAATGCACCACCTGTAGAAGCAGCATAATAAGATTCAAGGTTATAAGGATCAGTATCATTACCTACTTTAGCCCAACCTCCACGAACTTTCGCATAGTTAATCCACTTGTAAGATTTCATGAAATCAAGTGATGTAAGTAAAGCACTTACGTTAACTGATGGATAGAAATATGATCTATTTGCTTGAGGAAGTGTCGAAGACCAGTCATTTCTTGCTGTCAAGTCGATGAACAAGAATTGATAGAAGTCCATAGTTGCGTTAGCAAATATAGAGTTAATTCTCTTACTTGTTTTTGTGTCGTATGTAGTTGCTTTAGTTTGAGAGTTAGATAGGTTATAAACGTTAGGGTTAACGAGACCTCCTACAGTAATACCACCTGTTCTCCATGATTTTCTATCTGAACTTGCTGCTCCGATTAATCCAGAAACACCAAATTTATCATTGAAAAATCTCTTATTCAGATTAACGAAAGCTTCAGTAGTAATTTCTAATGCTTCACGATTATCAAGATAATATTCAGAGGTAGATTGAGAACCAACAGCAACTCTCTCTTCCATAGTTAGATTAAAATAATCCAAACCAACACGACCTGTAAACTTAATCCAGCTATTCAATGTAATGTTCATACCAGTATTACCATAAATACGATTTCTCTTATCGTTTTGGTAGTTTTTGTATGCTGACCAGTATGGGTTATCTGTGTAAAGCGGAGTTGCATCATCCCAAGATGATCTGTTCCATGTACGTTGAGTACCATCTGGATTTAAATAATCCTTAAGATCTTTATAGTCTAATTGAGATTGTGACCATTGCCACATTTTTTGAATTGGGTTTCTATCACCATAACCAGTTTCAGGACGACCTGTAGCTTTGTTGTTAATGTAGTTAGCAGTTGCCCAAATATCTAAATATTTGTTCATTTTTGAAGTACCATTAATACTAATAGTATTTCTGCTTAACTTACTGTTTGGTGTAATACCTGTAATTTCTGAATTAGTAAATGACATTCTGAATGTGCTCTCTTCAGTTGCTTTAGATATCTGAACGTTGTTAGTCAAGTTAACGCCAGTTTGGAAATAAGTTTTATAGTCATTTTTTGGATACACCCAAGGTGTTTCATTTAGATAGTTTGCAGTATCCCAACTGTCAAAAGCGTTCCACTTAAGAACCTTAATATTTGGATCATATTTAGGACCCCAGCTCTCGTCAGTTGAATAGTCTACTAATCTGTATGTTTTACCATTAATGCTAGCAGTTAAGAATCCATCAAGAGTACCAGCTCCAGGGTATTGGAAACCACCACCATAAAGTTTTTGAAGTTCTGGCATATAAGCAGCCTCTTCTAAAGTTACTGAAGAGTTAACACTAACACCAAAAGTTTTTTGAGCAGCTTTTGCTTTTTTAGTTGTTACCATAACAACACCATTAGCAGCTCTTGATCCAT
>CAZOOH010000283.1:0-2406 GCA_964581375.1 uncultured Muribaculaceae bacterium | reverse complement strand
CGTGGGGCGATTTTGAAGATTATTCAAAAATGAACCCTTATTGGAGAAGTAACGATCCTGTTACAGGTCAATTACTCAGATGGGCCGAAGCATCATCTTACGCTGCAAATCCTATGTACGATGCTACAATAGGAACAATGATTTCCGAAAGCTATATGGATTTTCTCAATAATTTCTATGTAGAGTTGAGAGCTTCGGATTTCTTTAAAGTAACCGGCAGAGTAGGTGTTTCGGCTAAAAGAAGTAATGCAGATGAGTTTTATCCTGCAAACCATTCGAAATATTCAAATTTACAATATATGACCTATGACGAATTAAAGATGCGCAGAGGCTCGTACAGGTTAGATAACGGTAAGCAGAGTGACCTTTCCGCCGACCTTAACGTTGCATATTCCAGAAATATTAAGGAGCACTTTATAACAGCCAATATTGGAACATTTGTTTCCGAGTCGCAGTATGCGGGTTATATTAATTATGCAGAGGGTTTCCCTAATACACAAGCTGCCGACATCACTTTTGCCCGTCAATATATGGAGGGTAAGAGACCTGAGGGAGAGTCCTCTTTAAACAGAGAATTGAGCTTCTTGGCAACAGGTAACTACTCTTACAATAACAGATACCTTGTGGACATGACCTACAGAATTGGAGCATCTTCTCTCTACGGTAAAGATAACCGCTGGGCTCCCGGTTGGAGTGTTGGTCTGGGATGGAATATTCATAATGAGAAATTTATGGCAAAAAACGGGGTTGTAGATCAACTGAAGTTACGCGCATCTGTAGGTCTTACAGGTAACCAAAATTTCAAAACAAGTTATGCTGTAGGTACATATAACTATTATACCGATTACAACTATAACGGATTCACAGGCGCTTATCTGGAAAGATTGCCGAATTCATTACTTAAGTGGGAACAAAAACTCGATTATAACCTTGGTTTAGATGTTTCATCGGGTCGTTTTAAAATCAAAGCCGATATTTATGACAGTTATACCGAAAATATGCTAACAGATGTTTCAGTTTCGCCATCTACCGGTTTCTCAATGGTAAAAGATAATTTAGGAAGAGTACGAAACAGAGGTTACGAAATAAGTGCAAATGTAAATATTTGGCAGAGCAAAAACGGATACTTTAATATTTATGGTTCAGTAGCTGCCAATGATAATATTATTGTTGAATTATCGGAAAGTATGAAGGCATTCAATGCGTTACAAGAGAAAGAGGCTGCCGATAAAGGAAATAATGAACCGGTTCTTATGTATAAAGACGGTATGTCAATGACTGCAATTTGGGCTGTTAAATCATTGGGTATCGATCCTATGAACGGATACGAAATCTATTTGAAAAAAGACGGAACAAGAACTTATGTTTATGATCCATTGGATTTACAAGTTGTAGGTGATTCAAAACCGACAGCCAGAGGTAATTTTGGTTTTAATACAGAGTATAAAGGATTTGGAGTAAGTGCCACTTTCCGATACCTCTTCGGTGGTCAGATGTATAATAAGACGCTAGTAGACAGGGTGGAAAATATAGATATTTTATATAACGTCGACAAAAGAGTATTGTCGGGCAGATGGCAAACAGTAGGTCAAAACGCAAGGTACAAAAAGCTTGGAACCTATACAACAACCGATGATCCAACAGCAAGACAAGAGCTTACAAGACCTACCAGCAGATTCGTTCAGGACAGAAATGAATTAACATTAGGCTCAGCTTCATTATACTATGAATTTCCTAAAAGGTTTATCGAACGATTAAAGGTAAACAGAATGAAGTTCTCACTATATATGAATGACATTTTTACAATATCATCAATTGAGGCCGAAAGAGGATTAACTTATCCGTTTGCCAGAACTCTTTCAGGTTCATTATCAATAACTTTCTAAATTGAGCGAAATGAAAAAATTTAAATATATAATACTTATACTTACTGCCGGAATACTTTTATATTCGTGCAGTGATTGGCTGGACGTAACTCCTCCTTCTCAAATAAGAGAAGAGAAACAGTTTAGTACGGTTGAAGGATTTCAACAGGCACTGATTGGTTGCTACATTGGTATGACCGATGAATATCTTTACGGCAGAGTCTTAAGCTGGTCAACTATTGAACTTATGGCAGGTCAATTTGAGGCACTTTATCCAATTTCATCAAATGATAACGGAATTGCATCATATAATTATACTTCAACAAATGCAATTAAATATATTAAAGGTACTTGGTTAACGGCGTATAAAGTGATTGCTAATGTTAATAACGCTCTCAAATATATTGAATTAAAGCGTAATGTTCTTGACGATATAAACTACAGACTTATAAAAGGTGAGTTATTAGCAATCAGAGCATATATGCATCTGGATTTGATGAGATTATACGGTTACGGCAATCTGGCATCAAGAAATGATATT
>CAZOOH010000282.1:0-2421 GCA_964581375.1 uncultured Muribaculaceae bacterium | reverse complement strand
AGCTATTGATGAGATTGGTAAGGGTAAAGAGACCGGTGTACACATTCAAAGATACAAAGGTCTCGGTGAGATGAACGCTGTTCAGCTTTGGGATACTACAATGAATCCGGACACAAGGATTTTAAGACAAGTAAGCATTGATAACGCAGCAGAGGCCGACAGAATCTTCTCTATGCTTATGGGCGACGAAGTCCCTCCTAGAAGAGAATTTATTGAAACCCATGCAAAATACGCTAAAATTGATGCTTAGGAAATTTTATTCAATTGTTATACTGGCAATAATTTTGGAATCGGGTTTTTCGGCAGATTCCGATGCTGCTTCTAAAAGCGCTAAAACTGCTACTCCTGTAATCACTGAGGTGAATATTTATATCCCGACGTTTCATCGTCGGTTTATCTCTTCATTAAATATTGAAAGACCTGTTTTTGCATCTCCTTGTACTCCTATTTACGATACAATAAGAGATGTAAGCCTTTTCACAGAATATCCCGATGATTATGACATTTGGAGCGATTCAAGCATTAATCCGTACAATGTAAATCTTACGGAAATGAAAGATACAGTGGTGTTAAATCTTGCCGGATTTAACTCGCCTGTAGCATTCAGAAAAGTTACTTCAAATTTTGGTTTAAGACGTGGCGGAAAACACTATGGCATTGATCTTAAGCTTAATACAGGCGATACTGTAAGTTCGGTATTTGACGGAGTAATTCGAATTACCAAAAGAGTAAGAGGCTACGGCAATTTAATCTTAGTAAAACATTTTAACGGTCTTGAAACTCTTTACGCACACTTGAGTAAAATACTTGTAAATGCGGGAGATACCGTAAGGGCAGGTTCTCTTATCGGACTCGGAGGCAGTACGGGGCGCTCTACCGGACCTCATCTGCACTTTGAAACACGTTATTTGGGAAATGTAATTAATCCTAACGATTTATTTGATTTTGAATTTTCAAAGGTTAAAAACAGTATATATCAGTTAAGTGCTCAAACATTTGATTACCGTAAAGAGTTCGATAAAATTCGTTACTGGAAAATTCGTCGCGGGGATACCTTAGGCCGGATATCGTTAAGAACGGGGGTATCTGTTTCTAAACTTTGCTCTTTAAACGGAATTTCCAGAAGAACTTTACTACGATTAGGACGCAATATCAGATATAATTAAATATTTTCAATATGGATATTTTTGAAAGAATCACAAACGACGAAGGCGGACCGTTGGGACAATACAGAAAAAGAGCCCACGGTTATTATATGTTCCCAAAATTGGAGGGCGAAATTAACCCATACATGACTTTTAACGGACATCAAGTACTTGCCTGGACGTTTAATAATTACCTAGGACTTGCAAACCACCCTGAAGTAAGAAAGGCAGATGCCGATGCTGCTGCAAAATGGGGCTTGGGATACCCGATGGGTGCAAGAATGATGTCTGGTCAAACTTCTCTTCACGAACAACTTGAGAGAGAATTGGCCGATTTCGAACTCAAAGAGGATGCTTACTTGTTTAACTTCGGTTATCAGGGAATGGTATCTACTATTGATGCTCTTGTAAACAGACACGATATTATCGTATATGATTCTGAGGCACATGCTTGTATTATGGATGGCGTGAGGCTTCATATGGGTCAAAGGATTGTGTATCCTCACAATGATATCGAGAAATGCGAAAAGGCACTTCAGAGGGCTACTAAACTTACAGCTGAGACCGGTGGCGGTATCTTGCTTATTACCGAAGGTGTTTACGGTATGACCGGTGCTCTCGGGAATCTCGATAAAATCGTGGAATTGAAGAAGAAATACCAATTCAGAATCTTAATTGACGATGCACACGGTTTTGGAGTTATGGGCGATAACGGAAGAGGTACTTCGGAACATTTTAAGGTGATGGATGAGATTGACCTTTACTTTGGTGCTTTTGCCAAATCAATGGCGGCAGTTGGTGGTTTTGTGGCAGGACCTAAAGATATAATCAATTATCTGCGCTATAACCTTCGTTCTCAAATTTATGCAAAATCGCTACCTATGCCTTTGGTTGAGGGGTGTTTGAAACGTCTTGAGCTTATCAGAACTAAGCCTGAGTTGAGAGATAAACTATGGGTTATTACCAGAGCATTGCAAAAAGGTTTAAGAGAGAGGGGTTTCGATATAGGTAAGGCAGAGGCTTGTGTTACACCGGTGTTTGTCCACGGCTCTCTTCCGGAAGCTACAAATATGCTGGTAGATCTTAGAGAAAACCATAGAATATTCTGTTCAGTTGTTGCATATCCTGTTGTACCAAAAGGAATTATAATGTTCCGAATAATTCCTACAGCAATGCACGAACTTGAGCATGTTGAATATACTTTGAACGCATTCGCTAAAATTAAAGAGAACCTGGATAAAGGTCTCTATAAAGGAGAAGAAATTCAGGATAAAGC
>CAZOOH010000281.1:0-2421 GCA_964581375.1 uncultured Muribaculaceae bacterium | reverse complement strand
CTTTAGATGTTCCGTACAAGCCTGTTCCATCTCTATCTGCACACCCCTGTTTTTAGGATCCACATAATCAAATATCTTTTCGCCCGATTTCCTGGTATCTTGCTCAACCTCAGTATAAAGGTACTCGTTTATATGAACCAGGCTACCCTTTTGAGATACCTTTAAACGTAAATCATACAGACCGGCATATTTATAATCTTTTACCATAGAAGCACACGCCTCTTTTAGTGCAGATGTTTTATACAACAGAACAGAACCGAAGTTGAAATCATCCCTTAAACTACCTTGTTGATATGTTATAACAGGACTTATCTTTTTTTCTCCCCCGATTATTTGGTAATGGTCGGCATATATCATAGATGCACCGGCATCCTGAGCCAGCTTAACCATTCTCTCCAGGGCAAAGTAACCCATTATCAAAGTAGAGTCCTTTGAATAAATAAGCGAATAATCAGAATCCGACTTTTGTGCAATCTTCTTAATACTTTGAGAACTCTTAAGAGAATCGATTTGTATGAACTCCATACCGTCGTATGACAAAGCAGGCGGTTCAGCTGCAAGCAGATAAATATTTTTAACCAAATCCGACGATCTCAGACCCTTAACCGTCTCTTCAATTTGAGAATTGTCTTGCCAGGGAATAAAACAATTAATAATCTTAGCCATTTCTTTCAATTTTTACTATTACTTTGAACGGACTAAGATACCTATTAAAGGCAAGATTGCCAAACTCAAAAAAATCAAAAATCATAAGGCTAAGATTATGAGAAAAAAAGGTAAAAAAATATTATCTTTGTGTATGCGTCTGTTAATTTAACAATGCAATTACACATTTCACTGGTTTTATATGTGTTGCGCACTGATTGCTCAAACAACGGATAGAATATGAAAAAAATTTTAGTAACCGGTGGGGCCGGTTTTATTGGGTCACATCTATGTTCCAGACTTATCAATGAAGGTAATTATGTTATTTGTATAGATAATTTCTTCACCGGTACAAAAAAGAATCTGCACAATCTTATAGGTAATCCGAATTTTGAGCTCATCAATCAGGATATCACAAAACCCTACTCGGCCGAAGTCGATGAGATTTACAACCTGGCTTGCCCGGCATCGCCTGTACATTATCAGTATAATGCCATAAAAACGGTTAAGACATCGGTTATGGGGGCAATCAATATGCTCGATTTAGCAGTGAAGGTAAATGCAAAAATATTACAGGCATCAACTAGCGAAGTTTACGGCGACCCGATTACTCACCCTCAGGTAGAGGATTATTGGGGAAATGTTAATCCTGTTGGTGTAAGATCCTGTTATGATGAAGGTAAAAGATGTGCCGAAACTCTTTTTATGGACTTTTATCGTCAAAACGGAGTAAAGATTAAAATTATACGAATTTTTAACACTTTCGGGCCGAATATGAGTCCGAATGACGGCAGGGTAATTTCTAACTTCATTGTACAAGCATTAAAAAATCAGAACATTACAATATTCGGCGATGGCAAACAAACCAGAAGTTTTCAATACATCGACGATTTGATTGACGGAATGATTAAAATGATGGCTACCGAAGACACTGTTACCGGACCAGTAAATCTGGGGAATCCCGAAGAGTTTACAGTAATAGAACTTGCAAAAAAAATCATTGAACTCACCGGATCAGCTTCTGAGTTTATATATACTAAACTACCTTTTGACGATCCGCGTCAAAGACAACCTGATATTTCTCTTGCAAAGAGATTACTTGACTGGGAGCCCAAAGTCAAATTGGAAGAGGGGCTCAACTATACTATCGATTACTTTAAGAACCTAGATTTGTAAATTATGGAATTCAATAATTCAGATTTTACCATATTAATAGTTGATGATGTTGAGGTTAATGTTTTTTACATTACAACATTACTTACAAAAGTAGGTTATAAAACATTGACGGCAACCAATGGAAAAGAGGCCCTTGAAAAAACCCTCGAAAATGACCCCGATCTTATTCTTTTGGATATTATGATGCCTGTCATGGGTGGAATGGAGGTTGCACGTATTCTTAAAACAATGCCCGAAAAGCAGAACATTCCAATAATATTTTTGTCTGCCTTGAACTCTTCGGAAGATATTGTCGAAGGTTTCGAAGCAGGGGGTGCAGATTATATCTCCAAGCCTTTCAAAAAAGACGAGCTGCTTACTCGTATAAAACATCAGGTTTCATTAATAGCTGCCGCCAGAATTATATTCAAACAGAATGAAGAACTTCAAAAGACAATCATTGGAAGAGATAAACTCTACTCAGTGATTGCTCACGATTTAAGATCGCCTATTGCTTCGGTTAAGATGGTTATGGATCTGTTAATAAGCAATATACCTAAGAATAGCCTCAAACCGGACATCTACGAATTGTTAATGATGGCAAATAATCTTACCGAAGAC
>CAZOOH010000280.1:0-2467 GCA_964581375.1 uncultured Muribaculaceae bacterium | reverse complement strand
GATTTATACAACCAATACATTCTTTGTGGAAGATAGTGAGGGACAAGCGACATCCCTGTCGCTTGAACTTGCCTTATTGTAATTAGTAATTTTGTTTCCTCAAATTTTCGCAATTAAAAATCACCACTAAATGTAAAATAACAAAAAAGAGTCTCCATATTTGTGTAAACCAACACACAAAATAATGAAGACTCCGACACAACACTTTAAAAAAGCATTTATGTGGTACAAAGTTAATGAATTACATTCAAAAGGGCTCAATAAGAGTCAAATTTCTGTTGAATTAGGGATATATCGTTCAACAGTTCGCAAGTATTTATTGCTTGATGAGCAAAGTTTTTTAGCGTGGATTTCAGTTTCACAACATCGTCCAAAGAAGTTAAATGAGTATCGTGATTATGTAAAAAGAACCTTGGAAAGTCATCCCTATTTGTCTGCTTCTCAGGTAGAAGATTGGCTGAAAGAACATTATCCGGATTTACCGTGCGTTCACAGTAAAACGGTCTATAATTTTGTGGAGCAGATACGCAAAGAATTTGCTATTCCCAAAACAGCAATAACACTCCCGCGCCAATATGAAAAGTTGCCAGAGACAGCCTATGGTGACCAAGCTCAGGCAGATTTTGGCAGTTTTCACATGCTCAGTAAAGATGGTGGCAGACGTAAAGTGCATTTTTTTGTCATGCTATTAAGCCGTTCACGTCAAAAATTTGTATATTTTCAAGATAAACCTTTTACAAGCAAATCTACCATTGAAGCACACAATTATGCATTTGAGTATTTTGAAGGTCAGCCCGATAAGATAGTTTATGATCAGGATAGAGTTTTAATGGTAGATGAAAATCTTGGAGATTTGATATTAACCCGTGAGTTTCAACTTTACAGTTCACAAATGACATTTACACCAGTTTTCTGTCGAAAGGCCGACCCTGAGAGTAAAGGAAAAGTAGAAAATGTGGTAGGATATGTAAAGAAAAATTTTCTTAGAGGTCGTACATATACCAATGCACAGGCACTTAATGAATCAGCTCTTGAATGGCTCACACGCACCGGAAATGGTAAAGTGCATGCAGGCACACAAAAGATACCGTTCCGTGAATGGGTTGTTGAACGGGATTACCTGCACCCATATTATAAAGAATCGGTAATAGAAGATAATTTATTGCCCTATAAAGTACGCAAAGACAACACAATAAGTTACAAAAGCAATTTTTACACTTTGCCTTTAAATACATATCAGGGGGCCGATACAACAGTATTTTTGAGTGTGGAAAATGAAACCGTTTATCTTTATGCAAGTGATAAAACCCTTTTGACCACACACAAAGTATGCAACGAGCGAGGTTGCACTATCCGCAATAGAGATCACTCTCGGGATAAAAGCCAAAGTCTGACAACCCTGCAATCAGAGGTGACAGAATTATTGGGCAATATACCTGGATTTAACTTGTTTGTAGAAAATATTTTCAATAAAAAACAACGCTATTTACGGGATAATTTACAGCTTCTAAAAACCAAAAGCGTTGGAATTGAACTACCATTTCTTGAAAGAGCAGTTCAATTTTGCATTGAAAACTCCATGTTTAATGCAAATACACTGATACAAACGGCAGTTCATTATCAAAAACAAAGCCAGGCTATTAACACCATTGTAATGCCACAGATAGAAATTAAAAACACCCTATTTATTGAATCTGATTACAAACCTCAAACCAGTAAAATAAACACCTATCAAACTATAATGCAATGATTGATCATATAAAACAAATTAAACAGAATGCCGATTACCTTCGTCTATCTTTAATCCGTAATCAGGCCGAAGGTATTATACATGCCGCCCAGATAGATAAACCAAGCTATTTGGATTATACGCACAATTTATTAGAACAGGAGGTTCAGCAACGAAAACGGTCAGACCTGGAACGGCGCATGAAACTGGCTCGTTTGCCCCGTCATAATGATTTGGCAAACTACGATTACAAAGTATCTAACAGTATATCCGAAAAACAAATGAAGGAACTTCGTCAAATGCTGTGGGTTGAACAGGTTTATAATCTGGTACTTATGGGGCCAAGTGGAACCGGCAAGTCGTTTATCGCAGCAGGATTAGTGAATGAGGGTGTAGCAAAAGGCTATAAAGCGTATTTTACCACCATGGAGGATTTAATAAACATACTAAGAATGAAAGAAATAACAGCTAATGCCCTTTCTACATACAATCGCTATTTAAAAGCACACTTAATTGCCATTGATGATATTATGCTTTTTCCAATTAAAAAGAACGAGGCTATTGCCCTATTTAATCTTATCAATCATTTACACGAACAGTGCTCGCTGATAATTACTACCAATAAATCACCTAAACAATGGGCTGAATCAATGGACGATGAAGTGCTGGCAACTGCATTATTAGACAGGATATTGTATAGGTGTGAAGTAGTAAAACTGGAAGGACAGAGCTATCGAA
>CAZOOH010000279.1:0-2482 GCA_964581375.1 uncultured Muribaculaceae bacterium | reverse complement strand
CCAGAGTAGTACCTGTAGCATAGAGCCAATCCTCCATTACTCTTGGAACAATAGGGTCCTTTTCGAAATCGTGAACTTTATCGCTGTTCTTTTGAGGAACCATATCTATGTGAGCCTGCAAAATAATGCCCTTCCTGTTCTCCATACCCGGAGTGGCAGGTTTGCGAATTATGATGTTTCCAAGTTCGTCTTTAATAGTCTCAAGGCCTAGATCTTTTCCAAATTTTTCAAGAAAAATAACAGCTTTCTCCTCTTTTTTCGAAGGACGAGGAATTTGTGTCAGCGAATAGAAGTGCTTCCAAACTCTTGTTGGATTTAAATTTTCGATACTCATAATTTATTTATGTTTAATATTTTATACTATTTTACTGTGGCTACATCAATAGGGAAACTTAACATTTTGCCCAATTGATAAATTGGCACTCTTGCCTGAAGAAGCTGAGTGGAACCGTCGGTAAGCCTGGCTGTAACCATTTCCGGTTTACGGTAATAGATAACCTTTACTTTGGAATTGTTTAAATCCATAGAGAAGTTAGCAGGCTTCTCTTCGTTCAGTTTCAATTCAAGAACAACCGGCCTGCCTGAAATATTATCGGAAGGGAGTAATCCGGCAGTTTCAGAAATTCTGAAGGCGATATACATCTGCTTTTGGTTTTCGGCAGATGGAGTTACCTCAAAACTCATCTCCTGAGTATTAAAAACCGATTTGCCGAAAAAGAGATCCAGATATTGAGTCTCAAGCCTGTTAATTTCGTCAACGGCAGCTTTCATTGCCTCTCCGCTGAATGTGGCATCGGTTTCGCCTGTGATTATTTCGAGCCTTTTTGCTCTCAATTTAAAGATTAGTGCAGATGTCTCTTCGGCTTTCTTTTCCAGACTCTTTTCAACTACCTGGGTTTGCTGAACGGGAACTCTTTCAATACCACCGTTTGTTTGAACGGTTTTAAAGAGAGTGGTTGTTTCACTGGTGAGATTGGAGGTTGCAGAGGATTCGTTAAATATTGAGTTATCCTTCATTGAAGCGAATCTGAACTTCTCCGATTTTCCCGAATAGCTGTCAGACCACATCAGAAGCCCCTGATTGGTAAATTCGAGGAAATTGGCAGTAGCTGTCTTGGAACCTCCTATAATAATTGGGTAGTTAGTTGCAGGATCGGCTTCAATAAACGGAGTCATTCTGACTGACTTTATTTTATATGTATCACCGCCGTTCTCTCTTGCAGCAACGCCCAAATATTTTTGGGCAAATTTTGCATAAGGGCCCGGTGTAAAACTCTCTTTTTCCGCCTCAACGGTAAAATAAAGCGAAGTTGAAGGAAGGGAATAGACAATGGAACCTTGAGGAAACACCTCAGGTTTTCCCTGATTCTGAGCAATTGAAGTACCGGCAACAAATAACAGGGCCGATGCTAATAACGTTTTTACAATTTTATCCATGTCTGTGATTTTTATTTGACTCATTTAATTCGTCCATTCTCCTTTTCCATCGTTTATGTGACCATAGCCAGGATTCGGGACTCTTAATTATATCTTGTTCGAGAAGTCTTGCAAACTCATTAGTAATATAACCTTCCGCCTCCTCTTTAGGTTTATCGGTTATTTTGGTAAGAGTAATGACGTATCTGCCTCTCTTTATTTTATTCATACCCAAATAAATAACCGGGAAATTGAGGGACTTTGACAATTGTTCCGGCCCGTTAATCATTAACGTAGGCTGATTCAGAAAGTTCACTGCAAATTTTGAACCCGGACGAGGTGATTGGTCGGCAATCATGAAGTAGAGATATTTTTTATCTCTGTTTGAAATCATGTAACGGGGTGCCTCTTTGGATTCTATAAGCTTGCCAACGGTATGCCTGCTTCTTATCCATTTGGTAAGCTCATTCACGGCTTCACTTTTCGCCTCTTTGTACAAACAACGTATCTCTTCGTCGGAGAAGCCAACCGGATTACCCTTTGCAAATTCATTAAATGCAGGGAGAAGCTCCCAGTTACCCATATGACCCATCGCGATAATAACGCTTCGACCCATTTCATAAATATCGGAGAGGACATCCGGGTTTTCAATAACGGCAAACTTTCCCATTTTTTTTCTCGATGCAGATATAGACCATAATGACTCAAAAAAATTATCTGCTATAAACTTATAGTTCTTATGGGCAATTTTTTTAAGCTCCTGATATTTCAGTTCGGGAAAACTACGGGCCAGATTAATGTAAATAACGGAGGACCTGTAACCGACAATCTTCTCCAGCACAAAGGCAAGAAAATCAGATATCAAGTATAAAACCTTAAGAGGAATAAGCGATACTAGATATATTGGTATGGTCAGAAGGTAAAAAAGAAATTTCGCCATTATGTTAATATATAGATAGCAAAGTTATCCAAAAAATACTATTTTTGTAAGAACAAGGACAAATTTTTTAACTTTAATTAAATAAAACAATGTTTAAAAACCACCCGAAAGGACTTCTTGCCGCTG